>JADFWI010000364.1 GCA_015222985.1 Pseudomonadota bacterium
AGATCATAACCCAACCGCTTTAACTCATAATACCGTTCAAATCTCTCTTCGGAGTCTTCCAGCACCTGAAGAACAAAATCACTTTTTTTGTGATTTGTTTGGGTTATGGTCATTTTTTTAGCTTGACAGGAAGGGAACGTCCCTGTAAAGTTGTTTTAAATTAACAGTGTTCCTGGTTGAAAAAGAAAAATTCGTAAGCCCTGGAATAACTCCAGGGCTTTTTTTTCGGGGGAACGCAGAAAGAAGGTATTTTTGAATTTTAACGCATTTCATTTTCACCCCAATGTCGCTGCTGGAATAAAGGCAGCAGGGTTTGTAGAGCCGACGCCCATCCAAGCGCAGGCCATTCCCTCGATTATGGAGGGGCTCGACGTCATGGGGACGGCCCAAACCGGCACCGGGAAGACAGCCGCCTTCGTATTACCACTCTTGAACCGATTGATCGGGAAGAAACGCGGTCGCATCCGCGTGTTGATTATCGCTCCCACCCGTGAGTTGGCCGAACAGATCCACCAGGACATATGCACTCTGGGACGTCGCAGCCGTCTTCGCAGTGCCACTGTTTATGGCGGCGTCGGTTTTGACCAGCAAGTGCGAAAGTTGAAAGGTGGCGCGGAGATCATTGTGGCCTGCCCCGGTCGCCTGCTCGACCACATGAACCGTGGGTATGTTGATTTTGCCTCTGTTGAGGCGTTAGTCCTCGACGAGGCGGACCAGATGTTCGATATGGGGTTTTTCCCGGACATTCGGAAGATATTGCAACAGATACCTCGCAAACGGCAGACGCTACTGTTCTCGGCGACCATGCCCGCCGAAATTAAACGTCTGGCCCGCGAAGTCTTGCACCAACCGGTTACGATTCAAGTGGGCAATCCTGCGCCGGCAGACACTGTCAGCCACGCCATGTATCCAGTAAACCAACATGCAAAGACGTCATTGCTGCTCAAACTTCTGCGGAAAAACCAAATCAGATCGGCGCTCGTCTTTACGCGAACGAAGCATCGTGCCAAACATCTTGGAGAAAAACTCTCCAGGGCTGGATTCCGTTCGACCTCTCTGCAAGGAAACCTTTCTCAGAACCAGCGACAGGCTGCCCTGGCTGGATTTCGTTCGGGCAAATTCCAGATCCTGGTGGCAACCGACATCGCAGCGCGGGGAATCGATGTTTCCAGAATATCCCATGTGATCAATTACGATATTCCTGCCACCGCCGAAGCGTATATTCATCGTGTCGGCAGAACCGGCCGTGCCAAGCGAAGAGGTGAGGCCCTCACTCTCGTCACCAACGAGGATAAGGTGCTGGTTCGCGCGATCAAACGAATCGTCGGCTCGAATATGGAACAGCGTGTTTTGCCGGATTTCGACTACGGTTCGCCGGAAGCATCGGCGCCCAGCCCGAGCGTTTCTTCAAAGCGGCCGTGGAAGAAACGGTACAAAGCATCCGGCATGCCGATGAGACGGAACAACAAATCCTTACAGTTGAAAAATCCGATCTAAGCAATAAGGTATTTGCAAAGTCGGGATCTCCGTATGAACCGTGATAGACATATAGTATACAGTCGATCAACGCATGTGTAACCATTCGGATACATGAACCAATTTTGATTTGCCCTATTTCTAACAGACTAAATTACCATGGCCGCGATGTTTTCTTGACACATAAGCCCTAGACGCACTAAAGTAAATAAATCGGTCCAAGTACGGCCTTCCCTTCGACCCTTCGTGATGTGAAGGAACGGGATCGAGTACGGAAATCAGGATCTCCATTTTGGAACCCGCTTTAGTCCCATCTTTTGCCTCACAGATGCGATTCCATAGGCCTTTCCGAAGTTAACACCTGAAGAGCTGTACGAAATAAGAGAAAAGGAGGATAATCGCTATGGAAGAAGGAATCGTGAAGTGGTTCAACGACCAGAAGGGATTCGGTTTCATTGAGCGGGATGGGGACAAGGACGTGTTTGTCCATCACTCCGCCATTAGCGGGTCTGGATTTAAAAGCCTTGCTGAAGGTGACCAGGTGACCTTTGACGTAGAACAGGGCGCCAAAGGACCTTCGGCACTGAACGTTACTAAACTCTAGACTAGAGCTGTTCGATCATCATAGGCACCTTGTCATCGTGAGGCGAGGTGCCTATTTTGTTTGTGACATGTTAAGGGAACCTCGAACGTTAGAGAGTCATAGTACAATTTTATCAAACGAAGTGATAACGCGATTTCACAATCCTTCCCACAACGTTGCTGATGGGAAGAAAGGGGGGCATAAGTTTGAGGGAGTTTAGCAATTTCGGTATGGGCCCTGAAGAATTCGGAGCCGATATCCCAATTACACCGCAAGAGAACTTTGTCAACGGCGTGTATTCTTCAGTGGATGAAGCCACTGCAAGCGGACTGGATCGGCTGCGTAGCGAAGATGGCATCATTCCAACTTGTAAATTGGGCTGTTGTCACTGTTGCCGGTATCATATCCTTACGAACATTGCAGAGGCCCACACCCTGGCGCAATATGTCAAGCGGGAATTGTCAGTAGACCAGATAAACGACCTTCGGATGCGAACGCAACAATGGCATGAATGGGACAATTCCAGGCGGGGCAGATATCCGTCGGCCAACATCGACGAGCAGACAGATCTTTCCGACTACGACCATTGCTGCCCTCTGCTGGTAAATGGCGCATGCAGCGCCTATCCCGTTAGGCCAGTCGTGTGTCGAACGCATTTTGTCTGTTCGCATCCCCTATCCTGCTGCGCAGCAAACGATCCGGAATCTACAGAAGACGCTCCGGGGGTGCTCACGTCCGTTGTGACGGCGACAAGTCCGTTTTCAATGGCAATAAGGGATCATATCGAAAACGCAGGCTTGGATTTCTCTCGGTCAATAATGCTTCTTCCGCAGTGGTTGGCGATTGAAATGGGTTGGGATTTCGCCATATCGCTGTGATTTCTCGCAGATGTTCGGCAGGGATACAATCCGCCGCATAACCAATCACTCAACCGGACCGGTTATCGCCAGCCGGTTAGTTCAGAACGAAACCATCCTCAAAGTTTTTTCGATATCATTAACAAATCTGCACCCTGATAGGCCTGTTATCGCCTGCCTGTTAATCTTTCCCAGGCCTTGAGCCACGCGGAGTCCCCGACGAACAGATCCTCTGGATTTGTTGTCTCTGGTGGCATAGTAGACAGCACATACCACACAATACAGATCACGGCGGGCCAAGAAGTATCCCGTCTCTAAATGTAGTTCTTCTCCAACTAAATTGGAGAAGAACTACTTATGGAAACGGATAATATGTGCATGCACTCCCTGGCCTCCGTCATGCCATATTATGTAGCCCCTTATTGAGGTATAGATCCAAGAGACTTGGGGCTATCCATGGGGCTATCCAGAGACGGCAAAGAGGCCCAAGTCCGATGTCTTGATCCATGCGAGTATACTGGCGGAGGCACGGTGATTTTTGAAATAGAAAGAGATTAGAATACAGTGACAGTCTATTTCATGTGTCACTCTGATTAGATTTTACTGTTTTCTATCAACAGTCTTTTGCTTCTTCCCTTTCCGGTGATCCCTTTTGAAATCACGAGCTTCTTGCCAACACTCACCCCGTCTTTCACTACGTTGTGATCGTGACTTAAAGCCTTTCCACTGACGCTATAAATGCGGGGATGCTTGTATCGCACATATTTTTTCAGTAAAGGATCTTCAATCTTGATGAGCGCACGATTATTCTTAACATTGCTCTTCGTCTCCCTTTGCGATTTCAGTTTGGAACAAAACCCTTGAATAATTCCCATAGCGAAGTCGGTCTTTCGATATCGATTTAACCCATTGTCTTTGTTGTATTTATCCCACTGAGAATTAATAGATTGCCGGACAAAATCGTGGACATAATGGGCTATCTTTATGTTCTGTATAGTTCCACTGAGTTCCAACACGCTTCCCATTTTACCCTTGTCCACAACATAGGCAGGCATCCAGATCCCAAAAACGAAATAAAAATCCGTCAACAAACGAGCCAGAGCATATTCCTCGCGAAAATGCCGTAGAGCGGGTTTGCCAACAAAGACGCTGACAAAATCCCGATTTTCCTCATGAGTCAAAAGGTCCACGTTGTATTTTCCGATGAGCTGCTGGGCCTTTGCCATGGCTGCCTCGGCTTCATGCTGATTCTGACTTTGGGCCAGCGCCATCAACTTCTTGATCCGAAGCATGATTTTGTCTTCCGAGCCCGAGGATTCCCGAAAAATACGGTCATGCAGAGGTTCGTATTTCTCGGAGGCATTCGGATTGGCTCGAAGCAGATGACAGGCCCTCTGAAACTCTGGCCCATGTGGAGGTTCGTTACTGGCACCTAAAACTTCGTCCGCGAACTGATGGGCCATTTCATGCAGAAGCACCTCACGAACAGCGTCCCAGGAATGGTTCAGAACAAGATTTCGGCTCAGGCAAATCTCGCGTTTTTCACGCAACCATTCCCCCAACCTGCTTTTCATGTCCCCGAGACTGAACAGGGGTTTTCGCATCAACTCCTCGTGCGGCGAATCCAAAACCCACAGGGCCTCTTTCCATTCACAGGCGAGTCCACGAAGAATACGACGTTCCAGCTCCTGCTGAACAGGAATTTCATTGAGTTTCTGTGACGGCATCATACCCTGTGCCTTTCAGTGCTGCATCCTTTACAGTATCCATTATAATATATGCTTGGAATTGTAAATGTGGCCTATACCCAAATCCGTGCCTTGCTGATGCCTCATCGTGTTCTCTTGCCCTGTCTGGTATCGATATTTTGCCTGTGATCTGCTATTATGAAAACGTCTGTCATCAAAAGGCAGGTCTACATCAACAAGTATACTGGCATATTGTTTTCAGATGGTCGGCTTTACAACGGTTGTACCCACAGAACAATAGGGGGCAACACGATGGAACTTACGATCGGATCGTCTGTACTGGAGTTGGTACAGGGGGATGTCACTCAGCAGGATACCGAGGCTATCGTCAACGCGGCCA
>JADFWI010000365.1 GCA_015222985.1 Pseudomonadota bacterium
CAATCCCGCCTGCCGCGTAGCTCCGGGAGATGGTACTGGGGCCCGCCGCGCCTGCCCCGTTAAATGAACCACCATATTTAATTGGGGTAGGTGGGAACCATCGTACTGGGGTAAATCCTGTCTAAACAAAAGGTTAATCACATGTCCAAAATCGACCAAGTAGAAGCGCAACTGAAAACCAGCCCAAAAAAATGGCTGGTCACTGGTGTGGCCGGATTCATAGGGTCCGCTCTTTTGGAACAACTGCTTAACCTGGACCAGACTGTTGTCGGCCTAGATAATTTCTTCACCGGACACAGAAAAAACCTCGATGATGTAAACAAAGAAGTAAGTCCTGACAAGTGGAAACGTTTCGATTTTTTCGATGCAGACATCAGGAACTTGTCTGATTGCCTTAAGGCTTGTGAGGGTGTCGACTATGTCCTGCATCAGGCAGCCCTGGGAAGTGTTCCACGCTCCATTGATGATCCGATTACTACCAATCAATGTAACATTGATGGTTTTGTCAATATGCTCGTTGCAGCAAGGGACACAGGGGTAAAGAGATTCGTTTATGCAGCTTCATCTTCAACCTATGGAGACCACCCGAAGCTGCCCAAGGTCGAAGATCAAATCGGACGTCCCCTTTCACCTTATGCAGTCACCAAGTACGTGAATGAACTGTACGCCGATGTTTTTGCCACAACCTATGGCCTGCAAAGCATCGGCCTGAGGTATTTCAACGTCTTTGGAAAACGCCAGGATCCCCAAGGCGCCTATGCTGCAGTCATTCCCAAGTGGATAAATGCATTCCTGGCCGGGAAACAGCCTGTCATATATGGAGACGGAGAAACCAGCAGGGACTTTTGCTACATTGATAACACCGTGCAGAGCAACCTTCTCGCTGCCACATGCGAAAACGTAGAGGCCTTGAACAAGGTTTACAACGTGGCCTATGGGGAGCGGACAACGCTCAACCAGTTATTCCAATTGATAAAGGATGGACTTCTCCCTTTCAAACCGGAGATCGCTGCCATAGAGCCTGAATATGCCCCCCCCAGAAAAGGAGATGTTCGCCATTCCCTGGCAGATATTACCAGAGCAAAGAGTCTCTTGGGATATGAGCCGGCATATGATGTGAAGGAAGGCATGAAGGAATCAGTCAAGTGGTACGTGGGTAGTGGAGAGTAAAAATGCCTAAAATGCCTAAAATTGTAAAATGCCTAAAATTGGGGTTGCACGTTTTGTTTTTAACTTTTGGCACTTTAGGCACTTTCGCTCGACCTGAGGCTCTCGACAGGTTGGAACTTTAGGCATTTCAAACAGTTAGGCATTTCGATGAAACCAAGTGTGGCAAAGCCAATGACTGAGACCTGGCCCGGAAGCCCAGGTTTTCCATGTTAGAATAAACACGCATAATGCGACGAGACCTTTGAAAAATGTCCAGTTTTTTTCTAGTTCAAGGAAGGCGAAAATCTTAACCGCAGGAATACATGTCGTATTTTGAGGATTAAGATTTGAGCCTGACGCCGAAATTGAGCAAAAGGGGACGTTTTGCAAAGGTCTCGCCAGAAGTCATCCACCTGGGAGGACAACACACTGTCACTGGGTCATGTCATCTGCTCCAGATAAATGGTCTGAACATCCTGGTAGACTGTGGACTGGCTCAAGGCACTGACGCGGTCTATCCAATGGAAAAGTGGCCGGTTCCACCCGATGAATTGGACTTTGTCTTCTTGACCCACGCCCACATAGACCATATCGGACGGCTGCCCGAGCTTATCGAGAATGGGTTTCATGGCGAAATCATCACCACCCACCCTACCAAAGCGCTCCTTGGCCCTATGCTGAGGGATGCAATGGGCTTCTCTGAAAAAACAGACGATCAGGCAGCAAGACTCAGCCGGGTCATCGATGAGCAGTCCTGGGGTTTTGAATATGACCATAAGTTTGACCTGAAAAACGGGGTGAGGTTCACGCTGGGTCCGGCGGGACACATCCTCGGATCATGCTTTATCCGCTTTGTGTCAGACGATCCCCCGTGGTCCGTGGTATTCTCCGGAGACCTTGGCGCGAAAGATACACCAATTCTGCCGGACCCGTCAATTCCGGAACCGTGTGACCTGCTGATCCTCGAATCCACTTATGGAGACAGGCTTCACGAAAAGAGAAAGGACAGGGTACGCAGGCTCGGCAAGGTGTTGATCTCTGCCATATCAGACGGGGGAAAGGTCTTCATCCCTGCTTTTGCCCTTGGCCGCACCCAGGAACTCATCTATGAGATAGACAGGCTCCTTTCAGATCCAGACTTCCAGCTGCAATTTCCTGCACTCAATTCGCAATCGGCAATCCAAAATCCAAAATCCAGTCTCCCGGTATTTGTCGATTCTCCGCTGGGCCTTGAAATAACTGAGATCTATTCCTCCCTCGCAAAGTA
>JADFWI010000366.1 GCA_015222985.1 Pseudomonadota bacterium
ACCGTGCCATCGGCTCCGAGTCCCCAGAACTTGCATCGGACTGTCCCTTCAGCCGTTGGGTGGATCTCATCGCCAATTTCCAGAGAGGTGTGCGACACATCGTCCACAATACCGACTGTGAAGTGGTTTTTGGGACTTGACGCGCGGAGATTGTCAAACACGGCTTTGACCATAGTGGGGGTAAACTCCTTGCTCCCCAGGCCATACCTGCCGCCCACAATGACCGGAGTCTCTCCCTTTTCCTGAAACACCGTGCATATATCCTGATAGAGGGGTTCTCCCACTGCCCCTGGCACCTTGGCCCTGTCCAGAACCGCTATTCTTCTGCCTGTGACAGGAAGTGCCCTGAGGAAGTGTTCCGTTGAAAATGGAAGGTATAGACGCACCTTGATGAGCCCGACTCGCTGGCCCAGTCCATTAAGGTAATTGACCGTCTCTTCGATCACATCACAACTGGATGCCATGGATACGATAATCCTGTCTGCTTCAGGGTCTCCCACGTAATCAAACAGATTGTACGTTCGACCCACCAGGGCGCTTACCTTTTGCATCTCTTCGGCGACGATATGGGGGATCTTTTCGTAGAATGGATTGGATCCTTCCTTGTTCTGGAAGAATATATCAGGGTTCTGGGCCGTTCCCCTTAGTTGAGGGTATTCAGGGTTCATACAGCGGCTTCTGAACTCGTCGATTGCCTCCCAGTCCACAAGGGCCGCCATGTCATCATAATCAATGAAGGCTATCTTCTGGATCTCGTTAGACGTCCTGAATCCGTCAAAGAAGTGAATAAACGGTAGGCTCGTCCGGATACTGGCAAGATGGGCCACCAGGGCCAGATCCATGTTTTCTTGAACCGATGCCGAGGCAAGCAGAGAAAAGCCGGTCTGTTTGACCGCATTGATGTCTGAATGGTCTCCAAAAATAGACAGGGCATGGCCTGCAATGGCACGGGCTGAGACATGAAATACAACCGGCATGATTTCACCCGCAATTTTGTACATGTTCGGAATCATAAGGAGCAGGCCCTGTGATGCCGTAAAGGTTGTGGACAATGTCCCAGCGGAAAGCGCCCCATGGACCGCGCCTGCGGCACCTCCTTCAGACTGCATTTCCATTACTTTCAAGACCTGGCCAAAGATGTTTTTCCGACCATGGGCAGCCCATTGATCACAATACTCTCCCATACTGCTTGAAGGCGTGATGGGATAGATGGCTGCCACGTCACTCATGGCATAGGCCACATGGGCCGCAGCTTCATTTCCTTCAACGGTCTTTGTGATCGAACTCATTTTCTTTCCCCCTTCATGTGACAAAGTTGTCACGGTTTCTTTATTCACCGCAGAGTCGCAGAGGTTTATTTTTTGGATCCTGACCCGGATAAACCGGAAATCCGAAACTCGTGCTGTCTTCAAGGCGTCAGCCGCAAATCCGAAACTCGAAACAAATCCAAAATACAAATATTCCAATGTTCAAAACATGGAGATCAGACAGTTCTGATTGTGCATTAAGTTTTGATCATTTCAGCCGTCGTAGCCGCCACGGCTACTTTCAGCCTTCGAAGCTTCGGCGAAGTAGGCATGGCGAAGTCGGCTTGAATTTTGAAAATTGAAGATTTGTTTCGGATTTCGATATTCGGATTTCGAATTTAACATGCTGATTTTCAACGATGTTTCGTGGCACAGAAAGATTTTCTGCCAGAAAAAGCACGAATTTCGCAACTAACTAACTTGAACTGTATCCGGTATCTAAACATAATCCATAAACTATATGGTCTCAAAAAGTCAACTATTTAAGTCTATTTCCCATCACCGAAACACCTCCCTCGCTTCCTTGCCCAGCTCTCCCAGGTGTTCTACTACGTGAATGCCGGCCTTTCGCATGGCGGCTATTTTTTCTGCCGCTGTTTCACCGCTGGCCGATATGATGGCTCCGGCGTGTCCCATACGCTTTCCAGGCGTGGCAGTGAGGCCCGCAACAAATCCCATCACGGGCTTTTTGAAATGATCCCTGATGTATTCGGCGGCAGCCTCCTCGTCATTTCCCCCGATCTCTCCGATGAGCACCACGCCTTCGGTCTCAGGGTCTTTGTCAAAGAGCTTCAAGATGTCTACAAAGGAAGAACCGATGATCGGATCGCCCCCGATCCCGAGACAGGTGCTCTGGCCCAGGCCGCTTTGGGTGAGCTGGTGCACCACCTCATAGGTGAGCGTGCCGCTTCTTGATACTACGCCTATAGAACCCTCTTTGTGGATATGGCCGGGCATGATACCCGCTTTGCAGAGACCCGGAGAAATCACGCCGGGACAATTGGGACCGATTAGGCGGCAGTTGCGGCGTCTCAAAAATCTAAGAACCTTAAACATGTCATGCACGGGAATCCCCTCGGTAATGCAAATGGCCAGAGGAAGCCCTGCTGCTGCAGATTCCATGATGGCGTCAGCAGCAAAAGGAGGAGGAACAAAGATAAGGCCGGCGTTCGCCCCGGTGATTTCAACTGCATCACGAACGGTATTAAAGACAGGCATACCGTCCAGTTTCTGGCCCCCCTTGCCAGGTGTGACTCCTCCCACAACGTTAGTCCCGTAGGCGACACACTGCCGGGCATGAAAACTCCCCTCCCTGCCGGTGATTCCCTGCACCAGAAGGCGGGTATCTCTGTTGACTAATATGCTCATACGGTCTTGCCCATCTGTAACTCAGGTGAATTCGTAACCGTTCACAGGTTACATTCATGCCGTACGGAATTGTTTTGAAAGATGAACGTCGAACATCGAACGTCCAACGTCGAAT
>JADFWI010000367.1 GCA_015222985.1 Pseudomonadota bacterium
AATGAGCAGCAGTTTATCCCCGGCGAGCGTCTTGCGCCTCCAGGTGACCCATACTCCGGGAATTTTAATATCATACTGCACTTCTTTCTCAACCCGGTTTTCGACCAATCCCGGCATATCCATATTTTTCAGGCCCAGTCGATCTTCCTGATCAAATATCTGGACAGGCTTACCTTCAAGTACGGCCATGTTGATCCTTTTTACTGCTCCAAAATTGGCGATGAAGAGGTTGCGCTCTTTTGCCAGAAGATCAATGGAAGGCACTCCTTCCGTCTCAGTGGCAGTTGTAATCACAGCCTTTCCACCGGTCAATTGAGCCACCTCTGTGGCCAGGGCATTGGCTCCCCCCAGATGTCCTGAAAGCAGGCTGATAACATACCTTCCTTTCTGATCAAGGACGACTACTGCAGGGTCCGAATCCTTGGACCGCAAGTGAGGCGCAATGGACCTGACCACGATTCCTGTGGCCGCGATGAAGATCTGCCTGGGATATTGGAAAAAATTTTCGGCTACAGCCTCCATAAGATGATTAAAGGGAATGCCTCCATAAGCGTCCGCAATACGAGACGGCAAAAACAGATCACCCTCTATTTTTTCTGTGAGGGTTTTTCCCAGGCTCGCTCCTTGGTGTGTTAGGGCATATATTGCGGTCTTTTTCATTGCCTGAAGCCATGGGAGAAGTCCCGGTTATAAAGCCTGGAGAATATAGGATCATCCTGCTGTCCCGGCAGGATCAGAAAGACTGCCTGCTTGTTAATGCCTGCTTGTTTGACATCCCTTGCAAGTAATGAGATGCTTGTAGTAATTAGGCACTGATCCGGCCAGCCTATTCTGTAACCTATGACCACCGGTGTATCTTCCGGATAACCACCTTCCATCAATTCCTTTTCTACTGCTTCGGGATTAGTGGATGAAAGGTAGATAGCCATAGACGAGTTTGAGCGGGCAAGCTCTTTAAGACTTTCCTTTTCGGGCACAGGAGTTCGTCCCTCAAACCTTGCGAAAATAAGGGACTGGGTCTTTTCCGGCAAAGTAAAGGACACCCTTGCCGCCGCGGCCGCTGCGAATGCCACGGTAACGCCAGGAATAACCTCATAGCTGACGCCATCCCGGTCAAGGAGGATCATTTGTTCTTTTGTCGCGCCGTAAAGGGAAGGATCACCTGTATGCACACGGGCCACCATGCCACCGGACCTGACGGTTTCCAGGATCATGGCATGGGTCTCATCCAGCGTCATGGATGATGAGTCAACCACCTCTGCGTCTTCCTTTGCGCAGGCCACAACCTCTTTGGGTACAAGGGAACCTGTGTAGAGGACAAGATCAGCATTTTGTATGCATTTCTGTCCTTTGACAGTAATCAAATCCGGGTCTCCAGGGCCGGCACCTATAAAATATACCTGGCTTCCTCTCTTTTTCATATTCATATCTTAATCCAGACCTCGTTAAGTGGTTGAGTAGTTGATTAGTTAAGTGGTTATTATTGTTTGAATTTATATCGTTTGCACAAAAA
>JADFWI010000368.1 GCA_015222985.1 Pseudomonadota bacterium
CCCAGCCTGCAGCGGCCAAACCAAAGAAAGCCCCGGAGAAAATCCAGGCCATCATGATCGGGGACCGGTTGGTCGATGTGGCCTACAACCTGGGGGTCGTCCCCGAAGCCATGTCCGTGCGCTGCTCCATGTGGCCCATGTGCAAGGAGCTATCGACCGCCTCCCAGGTATTGGGCTGTCCAAAATGCATAGTGGAAAGAATTCCAAACATCGTCCCTAGCACGGCCAAGAAACGCGGCATCACGCGGATCATCATCGAGAAGCATCCCGAATTTTGTATCTACAAACCAAAGGTCAAGCCTGTCAACATTGTGCCCCTGCTAAAAGACATGGACCTGACCATTGAGTACGTGGACTTTTCCCTGGGTCTCGAATCGGCCATACGCCAGACAGCTAAATTGCTCGGACGCGAGGCCAAGGCCGATGCCCTCATCAACCGATACCGGACATCGCTTGCCAAGGCAAAGGCTACTTTGCCCAATGTAAAGTCAGGGGAGAAAGTCGTCATTATCTCGGGCGTATATCAACGCGCAACAGGCAAGAGCTTTCTAAGAATCGAGGCCCCCGGGGGCTACTCGGATCGCTTCGTTCTCGAACCGCTAGGCTGTGTCAACGTAGGCGATGCTTTAAAGCCCGCAAACACCAGGGTCGATAGGGGCCACTTCATGATCAGGAAGCTGGACGCCCTGGCTGCGGCCAAACCCGACATCATTGTCATGACCGGAGACGCCTTTGCCGTGCAAAAGACGTTATCCGCCCACGTAAGAAAGAATCCGGCCCTCGCAAAGGTACCGGCCATCAAGAATCTGGCCATCTATGGCCTGCCTTTCTACGGAGATTCGAGCGTGATCGAGTATCCAGACATCTTAAGGCAGTGGGCCGCTGCCCTGGCTAAGTGACGTCGATGAACTCGTAGAGCGAAGGGGTCGAAACAACATATTCATTGAATCCGACTTTCTACGAAACCATCCTATTTGTCCTTCGGGTTTTCTTCCCAATATTCTTCGACTTCGGACTTACGGAACCTCAGTGTCCCGAACTTCTTGAATGGCCGGGGAAAGGTGTCATCTCTGCCCATCCATATCCTGATAGTCCGGACTGACACGCCAAAGTATTGCGCCACCTCCTGGATTGACATGGCCACTTCTATTGAATCGATGTCTTTCATATCTTATTGCCTTGAAACCAGGCTTATCCTCTTTAGTAACCCCGTTGCCATCTTACGCTGTTTGGGAAAACCGGCCGCCTTTTGAAGAGCTGCCTCGGCCTTGTCTTTTTTGTCAACACGATAGGCACAATAGCCCATCAATAGTAGTGCTTGTCCATCTTTCGGATCGAGGCAGGCGCTCTGGCTGAAAGCCTCATAAGCTTTACTGAACCTCTCTTGCTCATAAAGCAACTGTGCCTTCAAAAACCAGAGCGCTGATGTGGGTGTTTCTTCCAGAGCACGGTCTAAGGCATCCATCGCCTTTGCCGTTTTGTGGGCAGCCATGTAGGCTGAGGCTAGCTTTTCATAGTCCGTCGGCTTATTCTCCAGGCCAAGGGCCTTTTCGTAATACTCGGCTGCCTTTAAGGGCACTCCAACAGCATTGTATAGATCGCCGAGAAGTATGTTGTCCTGCTTTTTTGGGGAGGTTAGGTAGGAATAGACTGTTAATGCCGCCACGGCCTCTTCGTATTCGCTTTGCTGCAGATGAAACTGGGCCAGAATCTTCCACCAGCGTGGGGCTCTTCCGTTTCTAGCTATCACTCCATAGATTGCCTCAAATGCCTCTTCTTTGAACTTAAGGTCCATGCATACCTTTAAGAACGCTTCGAGCCATTCGGTTTTTGGAGGTCCCAGTTCACCGGATGCAAGACGTTGCAAATGCGGCATGGCCTTTTCCCCTTTTTCTGCCATGATAAATGAAACGGCAGCATAGTAGAGTAGGGATGGGTCTTTTTTCTCACTGTGTTCGTACCCCGTAAACAGGCAATCTCCGGCTTCATCATACTGTTTCAGGTCAAAGTAGATCTTGCCCATATTTTGCCATACTGCAGCAAATGACGGACACAGGTTGGCAGCAACACTATAATGATCCAGCGCTGCTCTGTTCTTGCCGGCCATGGCAAGGGCGTTGGCTAAAGTGAATTCCACAAGATAATGAGGTTCTTGAGGGTTCTTCTCAATGAATTTCTTAAGGTTTTCTTCTGCTTTCAGGTACTCCTTTTTCTCCATATACTGCTGCGCCTCATAAACAGCTTTCTGAGTTCCAATTGTCAATCTCGGCGCTTCACTTTCAGCCCATGCTGGATAGCAAGAAGCTGAAATAAAGCTCAAAGCTGAAAGCTGAAAGCTGAAAGCAAGAAGGACTTTGAGCATTGAACTTTTGGTTTTCATGCGCTCTCCATCTTGAATTCAATAGTTGTAACCACCCAGGTAGATACCGCATGGCCACGAACTTTCCCTGGAGAAAATCTCCAAGAAGGAAGGGCCTTGAGCACACTCTCATCGAAGATCCCGGGGGGCGTTGACCTGAGAACCCTGACGTTGCTTACACAACCCTTTTCGTCTACCAGGAATTTGACGTTCACCTTTCCGGTGATGTTAAGTCGCCTGGCGCGGTATGGATAGAAGGGCTTCATCTTGAAAACCGCCAGAGGCATTTCGTCTACGTCGCCCTGGTCATAGAAGTCTTTCGGTTGAAACACAGCAGGTGCGGCCACCGCCATACCCCCTGTAAGCTTAGGATTGATCTCAAAGCTCAGGCGTGGCGTCTCCATTTCTATTTCTTGTTTTTTTGGAATGTTACGCTGGAACGTGACGGCGGGAATCACCTTTTCAGGAGGCTTTCTCTCGGGCAACTTCTCTTCTTCCTCGTGCGGGGCCGGCTTTTGGGGTCTTATTTGCACGAGATGAACAGGGATGATGGCTTCAAGATCGCTTTTGCTCAGCTCGCTTTTCACAAAAATGGGGAGGAGGGCAAACAGGAACATGTTGACTAGCAGGGCAATCCCCATGCCTATACAAACCCTGCTTTTCATTTACCCTTCAGCAGCCGATATTGAAGCGGCTATGCTCACATTCCTGGCACCGGCTAGACGGCACTGGTCCATCACCTGAATGACCACACCAGTTTGGCTGGTTTTGTCGGCGACAATAACCACGGCCCCTTCAGGGTTCTCCGCCAAACATCGCTCAATATGCGCGCGGACGCTCCGAACGTCGATTTGCTTTCTTTCCAAGAAAACCCGTCCATCAGAAGATACTCCGACAAGGATATTTCCCTTTTCCTTGAGCGCCGCGGTGGAGGCCGTGGGACGCTGGACATCAATTCCCGTCTCCTTTACAAAGCTCGTTGTAACCATGAAAAAAATCAGCAAAAGGAAAACCATGTCTATGAGCGGGGCCATGTTGACACCCGCGGTTTTGCTGGTTTTGCGCAGGGACTGACGAACGTTGATCATCTATACATACCTTTTCAGGGTCACGACCATCTCAACTAAACGCTCTTCCAGACGAGTGACGCGGCGCATAAGAAAAGCGCTCATGAAAAGCCCTGGAATGGCCACCAGCAGTCCGCTCTGAGTGGTGATTAGGGCCTCGGAAATTCCTCCGGCCATGGCCTTGGCATTGCCGGTACCAAAAAGAGCGATCACATCGAACGTTGTAACCATGCCGGTCACCGTACCCAAGAGGCCGAATAACGGCGCCACAGCGGCCAGCGCCGCGATCACCGCGAGATACCGCCTCAGGAGAGGTCGCTGCCGCATCGCACACAGATCCAGGACCCGTTTGTCCAGTTTCCTGTTGCCGGTACGCTCTTTGAGAAAGCTGACCACAACACGGCTTCGAAGTCCCTTTCTGGTCAGCGATGATGGCCTGCCGCAAAGAATTCCGACTGCCTGTTTGAGATTCAAGTCATCTCTATTTATCCGATGGTAGTAAAGCATACGTTCGACTATGAGCGCCCACATCCAGACAGACGTCACGATAATGGGAATCATCACCGGCCCGCCAGGCCGGAGATATTCATATGCATCTGCAACAAGATCCATCTTTAAGTTAACAATTGATCATTGACCATTGATCACTACTCAACAAACATTATCTCCCTGTGGATGATGTTGGTCAAGGCTACCGCCTTTTCCTCCATGTCTCCGACGACATGCTCCACGCGCCGGCTCAGGAAAGTGTGCATAAGCATTATCGGGATAGCCACGCTTAAACCAAGCATTGTGGTGACAAGGGCTTCGGAGATGCCTCCGGACATCATGCGAGGATCGCCAGTACCGTAAAGAGTTATGACGTGGAAGGTGCTGATCATGCCTGTCACTGTACCTAAAAGCCCGAGCAAAGGAGCGCTGGCGCCGATAATGTTTAGCGTCGGCAAGAAGCGCTCCAGGCGGGGAAGCTCTCTTAGGATGGCCTCCTGCAAAATACTCTCCTGTGTCTCCCTTTCTTCTCCCCTTGCGCCCAGCCCTGCTTTCAGAACATTATAAACAGGTCGTCCTTTCTTGTCCTGTACTATGTCATCACACTCCCTCCATTTTCCTTCCAGAGCCAGCTCGTTCACTTTCCCCATAACGCGGTCGGTGTTGGCATGAACACCCTTCAGGAAAGTAATCCGCTCCGTTGCTATGACAAGAGCAATAAGGCCGATAGCCAGAATAGGCCAGACAATGGGACCGCCGTTTCGGATCTGATCCATGAACGTGGATTTGTGCGTGATCTGTCTGAGGGCCGCCCCTCCGGAAAAATCGATGCTGACATCTTCTGCTTCCCCCTGCATGTATTTGCCGAGATTTCGTTTAATGGACCACGACGGCAGAGCCGAAAGAGCAAAAAACCGACTGCTTTCTTCAGAATAGTTCAAAAACCCTGTCTCATCATTCGTCCTGTAGACGGCGGTAAATTTCCCAATGGTCAAGATATTCCCGGTTTTTTCCAGTCCTGAACGATCCACGAACGGACCCTTGCGCAGAACCACCTCGCCGGACAAAGCCATTTCCTTGAAGAAAAGCTCACTCAAGGCTTTGAAGTCATCTATTCCAGGGAAACGGTCTTTATTCAGGACGGGTTTGACCAGTCCGGCGCGTTCAGGAAAGAAGGCTGTGAATGGAGACTGTCTCAGAACGGTTTCAAGGTCCCTGGCAACCACTCGCACTGTGCCGGAGAGTTCCCGTATACTCATCTCATCGTCTGACTGCTGACGGGACAGCCTGATTGCCTTTTCATCCAGCCCTTTATGTTCTCTCCCCATGGCCTCAATACTTGCGTTCAGCCCCTTTACATCAGCTTCCATCCGTTCAATCTCTTCTTGAAGGGATGCGCAATCTCTCAAAATGCGCTGTTCGCTGGCCTGAGCTTCAGCCAATGCAGCCTCGTGGTCGGCCTTTGCCTTCTGTGAGGCCACTCGCATGTCTTCGCCATAGGCCGGAACTGAAAAAAACAGGATCCATGTCAGTATCAGGCAGAATCTCATGGAACCCTAATCCTCCCTATAGGCAGCTTGACCAGGTCGATGGTCCGTTGTCGGCGTGCCATCTCCACAGCCCTGTTGATCTGCCTGCGATATTTGGAAGGAAGTAAAACCCATATTCCTGCGGCTCGATCATAATGTCCCACGATCTTGCTGTCCGGTGTTTGACAGAAAAGGGATAACCGGCCGAATCTGAGAACATCCAGCAGCACAGATCGGCCATCCAGGTCGATAGTGTCCTGATAAACCTCAACAGTGCGGCCATATTCGGTTTCTATCTGAAGGGCCTCCATGATTATCCGATACTTCTCAGCGCCTGGTTTGTCCGGCCGCGCGAGTATTTCCTTGATAGAAGCTACTCGATCAGCCCGCTCCTGTGCCAGAAAGGGAAGGTCCCTTCTTATGAACTCTCCAAGTTGCGTTGCCACAGATTCCAAGTAGGACTGCAACTCCTTGCTAATCCGGGCGGATTCTCTTGCTTTTCGTTCAAACCCCGCGACCCTATCCTTGAGGACGCTAAGGGCTGTTTCTGTCCTGAGCCTTACCGTTTCAAGATGCCCCAGGTTGACCTTCAAGGACCGGTAGCGGGCCATCAATTCAGCTTTCTCCCCAGCCCACTTATCCTCCTTTTTCTGCGTTTTTTGTCGAATCTCAATCGATTTCGCAACCTTTTCCTTAAGCAGGTGAGGCCCAGTCTCTGCCAGGGCCGTCGTCCCGGCAGAAAGCAGATAAAACAAAACCGCTGCCAACAGAAAAACGATCTTATGAAGGTAACCATGTGTCGCAACATTGAACGCAAGATGCGAAAAAACGACCGAAGTGTGCATGAGAGCTTATCTCTAACTGATCCCTGCTATGTTGTTTCTCACAACGCTGGTGTTGCTTGCCCAGTATTTCTCGATTTCCGAGTGCCGGAATCTCAGGGTTCCAAACTTTTTGAAAGGCCGAGGGAAACTGTCATCTCTCTTCACCCACTCCCTGATAGTGCGCGTTGAGACTTTGAAATATTCCGCCACTTGTCTTATTGAAAGTGCTTTCATCATTATTGGCTAGCTCTTCATAGATCAATCGAGAGTATCGAGCGGCTATACTTGCAACTGAATTACAGTATCTCTTACATCAGTATCAAAAAGTCAACCCCGTGATTTCCGCAATCTTCCGGCATTTTCACTCATCCGCAACAAAAGTGAGCTCCTTTCGCCGGTCTTCCCGAATTTGCGTGGACGACGTATCAGAATAGCCCAGGGTAAATCGCAGGGTTTTTTCCGTGTATTCTATCAAATTCTGTCACTGCGAACGCAAGTCCTAAACGTCGTACCGAGCGGTTCGTCAGGTTTGCTCATCTCCCAATGCGAGTTCTTCGGACGCATAATCCAGGATAGGGTGACCCAAATCCGAAAGCCTTTGAAGACCTTTTTTCAGCACGTCAAGGCCGAACTTGTTGTCCGAGGACATGTCCGATGTGTCCATGATGATCGGTTGTCGTCCCCTGGCGTAGAGGTCCAGAAAACACAAGACATCCAAAGCCCTTGATGCGTCCAGTGGTCCGGAAAGCCTCATGCGTATGGCCCCGCTCATCTTTTCGGCATACATATTGAAGTTAAAGTCATTCTCCACGGTGATGTCTCCTGCTTGGTTTTTCCGCACTTTTGTTTACGTGTACGTATATAGTCATCCTGTCTTTCGACAGGCTCAAGATTTGCAGAAGAGAACCCAAGCAAACAGAAACAGCATCCCTGCGAGACTGCCGGTGAAGACGACCCATCCTGCCTTTTCCATCATTTCTTGCCCTCCTTTAACCAGGGCTGGGCCGTGATCAAGACTGTTTGACGGAGCGAAACCTCGTGAGAGTGTGAGGGGCCGACCACTGCAGCCAGATTTTTGACAGGGTTCGGGTGCCTCTCGTGGTTCTGAGGCGTTGATGCTGGCTTCTGTTTTGCCTTACCTTCAATTTCTTATTGCTTAACCTAGGCATTTTCCCCCTCTGCTGTATTGATTATGCTCTTGGCGACCTTTGGTCATTTTGACGGGGTCTCTTCTCTTAAGCGGCGGTCGATCTCAGCTCTCAACCTGGCGCTAAGGCTCTCGTACGGGTCCAGGTGGGAACCGAAATTGACATGACCTGGCCGAATCCTCGGACCGTTCCGGGAGCGGGTCATATCCGTGGCAGCTTCCGTGAACGTCTGTTTTGAATTTCCCGCTGTCATGATACCTCCTTTGTCTGGTTTTCATGAGTTAACAGATGCCAGGCTTCCTTGAACTTGGCATACTTGCTCTCACAAGGCCCTGCCTCCGGTATAAGGTAAACGCCGTATTTTGGCATGGCATGCCGCGGAATCACGTAGTGAATAGTGTTTGCATTGTTCCCGCAAAGGCATATGAGGAAGTCATGGTGCCCATTGGAGCCAGTCCCCTGACTGATTCGATAATAGCGCTTCTTACAACGCAAATGGATGGGTCTTGAAGTACACCTAAAACCGAGTTTGTATCCGTTGGCAATAATTGTGAAGGAAGGCCCGTCGTTGCTAATACACGGGGAAAAACCCAAGGACCTCATCTTTTCCATAACTTTCATCAAGGGCTTGAGCCTTTTGGATTTCATTTTTGCGTTAAGTATTTTATGTTTCCTTGCAATGGACTTTTCTCTAAAGACTTTGGTATACGGGCGGCCATAGACCTTTTTGTAAATCTGACGTGCGTATTCTCTGGAAAACCCGAAATGTCTGGCCGCATCAGCAAGGGTGTTCTCGCGCTTATGTATGATCTCTTTGAACGTGTTCATTGCGCCCTTGCCATACCTGCCTTCAAATCGCCTCGCAAAGCCATTTCCCTTACTGATTCTAAAGGCCCTTCGCAATTTGCCGATTTGCACGCCGTGGATATTAAGACTGTTAGCGACCTCGTAATCGTAGAGGCTTTCCACCTCGACCTTTTGCCTGATGAACTCGTGCAACCCCACGCTGAAGCGATCTCTCACGTAATCTTCCATTTGTGCTATTGTCATATTCAACCTCCTGGAGCCTTTCGGATTCAATTCAATACGGGCTGTTGTCCAATCAGCGCTTTTGAAATAGCGCTCAAGCTGGCGCTGGAAATCATACGGACCGGCTTTTTGTGTTTTAGGCATAACCGCTTGAGGCATAAGCAGGCCGTATGGCTATTACAGCTTACCGGGCACAGGACGACGTCTGAGCGTCTCACCCGCCCCTCCAGCCCGCGTGTGCCACCATTCATATAGCCATCGTGATACTCGAAGATAGCCCCCTTTTTTTCGACCAATTTGCGATAGTGGGCCTTGAGCTTAGTGATACCTCCTACAATCAGAATGCGCTTGGCACAGACATCGAAGGCAGGGCACTCCTCGTTGCACTGGTGAAGACAGGCCGAACATTGCGTCGGGTTGTATCCTTGCTTTTTCATGTCTCCTCTGGCACGCTCCTTCCTCATGTGTTGCTGATCTCGGATTTTTTTGAAAAGAAACCGGCCGTCGAGACCGTCTCTTTGTTGTAGTTGATATACAATTACTATAATGGCAAGTGTATGTCAACAGAAAAATCGATTTTTTCTCTGATCTACCGAAAAAAAGTGAAGAAGTGGTTGAAACGGGGTGGGATATGAGCCAGAAGGAACTTCGATATTACAAAAAACACAGAGGGAAAAACTGTATCTCAATTGAAGGAACGGGGAATGTCTGGTGACGTGACGACTCGGCGGTTATCCTAGTCCAATGACGCTGCCACCCTGATAGATGATAAATGCTACGAGCCAGGCCAGGCCAGTGCTGTAGAAGATGCTAAAGAAGGTCCACTTCCATGAATTGGTTTCACGTCTGATAACGGCAACTGTGGCAAGGCATGGGACATAAATCAGAACAAAGGCCATCATGGCATATGCAGAAAGGGGGGTCATGCCGGATCTTTTCAAGGCCAGCTTCAGAGCCTCGCTTCTTTCATCCTCTTCACTCCCGATGGCATAAAGAACACCCATGGTACTTACTACGATCTCTTTTGCCACAAAACCGGTCAGGACTGCCACGCTGCCACGCCAGTCCATCCCGATTGGAGCAAAGACCGGGGCAAACATCTTTCCCAGGTGCCCCATGTAAGACCTTTCCACTTTCTCTTTAGTCATCTCAGCCTCAAGGACGGAAACGGCCTTATCTCTTTTCCGGACGAGTTCTTCCAGCAAGTCACCCTCTGCCTCGGAGATGTAGATTTCATACTGCGCCGTGCCCCTTGCTATCTCCATTTCGTAATTCCTTGAAAACTGAACTTCCTGAGGGAAAGCGCTCAAAAACCACACAACGACCGAACCGATCAGTATCACGCCTCCCATTTTCCTCAGAAAGATCTTGCTTCGATCCCACATATGAATCAATAGAGATCTCAACATAGGGGCCCTGTAAGGTGGCAGTTCCATAACAAAGGGCGCAATCTTCCCCCTGAGCAAGGTCGATCGGAACAACCGCCCAATAACAATCGCCAAAACGATACCAAGGGCATAAATCGAAAAAATGGCATTACCGGCCTTTGCTCCAAAAAACGTTCCGGCCAGCAGGATGTACACTGGGAGCTTGGCAGAACAGGACATGAGGGGGTTGATCAAGATCGTTAGCACGCGGTCCTTTTCGCTTTCCAGGGTCCGCGTGGCCATGATAGCCGGAACATTGCAGCCAAAACCCATGAGCATGGGAATAAAGGACTTGCCGTGAAGCCCTATCAGGTGCATGACTTTATCCATGAGGAAGGCGGCCCGGGCCATATAACCCGTATCTTCAAAAAGGGCTATGCAGAAAAAAAGAATGAGAATATTCGGCAAGAATATCATGACACTTCCCACTCCGGCTATAATGCCATCAACTATCAGATCGTGCAGGATACCCTCCGGCAATAGTCTGGCCGTGAACTGGCTTGTCCATCCCACTCCCGAATCAATCCAGTCCATGGGATAGGCGCCCAGGGAAAAGGTGATCTGAAACATGGCCCATATGAAAAACACAAATATGGGAATACCCAGCAGGCGGTTCGTAAGAACCTGGTCTATTTGCCGAGAAACATCCACCCTGCTTTTGGAAACGGTCTTCCACACCTCTTTGATAATGCCGGCAATAAACCCATAGCGGTGGTCCGTCATGACGATCTCAGGTTCGTCATCAAAAAACTGCCTAAGCTTTCCGCGCTTTTGCTCTGCCTCCCTGAGTATGGCTTCGCCGTTCTGGCTATCGACCTCCAGTATTCGCTTTTTCACAATCTTGTCGTTCTCGAGAAGCTTTATGGCAATCCAGCGAATGTTATAGGGAAGCTTTTCATCGGTCCTGTCTCTTAAAAATTCAGAAAACTCACCAATGGCCCTTTCAATGTCCTTGCCGTACTTGACCCGGCGGGTGCGGGGAAGCTCTCTGTCAGACTCCACCACCGAAATGATGCTTTTAATAAGTTCCTGTGTTCCTTCGTTTTTGTTGCCAACCGTAAACACAACGGGCACGTCGAGAAGTTCTGAAAGCTTATTCCCGTCTATCTTGTCACCGCGGCCATTGGCCACATCAGCCATGTTGAGCACGAAGATGACCTTGGTGTCGAGTTCCCGAAGCTGTGTGGCCAGGTAGAGGTTACGTTCCAGATTAGAGGCATCAATGATATCCACTACCACGTCAGGCTTTTCATCCATAATAAAGTTGCGAGCCACAATTTCTTCAATGGAGTATGCGGTGAGGCTGTACGTGCCAGGGAGATCCACAATGGTGAGGTGGTAACCTTTGCTGGTAAGATGACCTTCTTTTTTCTCTACAGTGACTCCGGGCCAATTTCCAATTTTCTGGCGGGCACCCGTAAGATTGTTGAAGATAGTGCTTTTGCCGGAGTTAGGATTCCCGGCAAGGGCAACTGTTATTGATTTTCGGGCCATGCGTTATGTCCCCTCGCCTTTGACATTTTCCACCTCGATGTCGGCAGCTTCTTCGACCCGCAGAGAAACATGATAGCCCTTGAGTATGAGTTCGATAGGGTCCTTGAGGGGGGCATATTTCTCAACGTAGATCTGTGTGCCGCGCAAAAACCCCATCTCGACGAGTCTTCTGCGAAAAGGACCCTCACCCCCAACCCGGGTCACGGTGGCTGTCTGTCCTTCCCTCAACTCACTGAGGTTCACTGCAAATCCTTCCGGCTCCCGTTTGGTTTGACCATAATCTTCTTGGCAAGGCCACGGCCCATGGCCAGACGCGTGGCGTTTACGGCAACAACAAGCTGGCCTTCACCCCTGTTGGTTATGACCTCTACCTCGTCACCTCTGCGCAGCCCCATGCTGGCCAAGCGCAGTTGTGCGCCCGAGCCTCCCATGAACTCTTCTATGATGCCGCGCTCTCCTTCATGGGCATATGACAGTGGCATCAAGCGAATTCGTTCCTTGAGACAGTCTGCACACAGTCCGTATATTTCTATCTTTTGCTGGAGTACGTGAAAGCCGTGCAGTGCCGCTATTTCCACTCGCATATTCTCCAGTTGCTGGTTTTTAAACTCAACGATTTTGTTACATTTAGTGCAAATGAGGTGGTCGTGGTGTAAACCCAGATGTCGGTGTTCATACAGGGTGGGCCGACCTTCGAATTTTTTCTTTGAGGCAAAGCCGTATCGGCATAGTAAGTTCAGGGTCTTTTTTACAAAGTCCGGTTCAAAACGATGACCTTCCTTTTCCAACAGGGTCATAAAATCTTGAAAGCCTATATGCCCCTCAACGCCAAGAAACACCTCCATAATGGCCATTCGACGTTCAACCTTGTCTATTCCCTCTTTTTCAAAAAGGCGAAGGAATTGTTTTTTCTCTTGTTGGTGGATATGTTCCATAAAACAGGTTCCTTATTGTATTAAATTCTCAACAGAATAATACACCACGGCGGGCTTGTCAAATAGGCTTACAATGAAATTGCTTCGCGATTTCATAAGGTTCCGCAAATGGACAACAAAGCAAAAAGTTCATATGCAAGTCCCGCCTGCGGCGGGATTGAGGAATCAGGTCCGCCTGAGGCGAATCGCAGTGATTCACCCTGTCAAATCTGCTTCGCCGTCTCGCGTAGCAAGAACTTAACAGGGACGCAGGTGGACTTTTTGCGAAGCGGTCAACTCTTGGTGTGACCGGGCAAGGTATAGGTGGAACAGGTGCCCGAAGAGCACTGCCTGGATTCAACCGTGGGGCCCGTTGATTCGCCTTTCGCAAAGCCCATCGCATATGTGGTGCTGCTCAATACGCGTTCAAAATCGTCGGATCCGCAGTGGGGGCATCTCATTTCAACCTCGTCTTCGTCTCTGATAATGAGGATCTCAAAGACATCGTTGCACTTAAGACAACGAAATTCATATAGGGGCATGATTGTTCTCCTTTCTGTTTGCCGAAATTGTAACATTTAGCAACATTTGATGTTTTTCGCAATATTTTTTGTGTCAAGCAGCAGGCCTCCGTCCGACTCACGGATGATTTATCCCTTGCACAAAAAAGATAACGCTCAAAATCTCCTATCTTATCAAGTTTTTGAGAAATATGCCGATAGAGATAATGAAAGGCGAAACCCCGAGAGATAAAATGCCACATCCTTTGAGATTCAAAGTATTGGAACAGTTACCATGCTCTGTTTGTTAATCATTGGGTTACTAGTCGCTTCGATCCCAATATACAGATCCCAGCTTAAAGTCGCCGCCATCCTTGACCTGGCCGTGGTTCTAGTGCTTCTGGCATTCAGGGTCTTTCCCGGCACGGCACATCTTGCTGACTGGATATTGATCATCTCTTTCTTCCTTGATGGCAGCATCGTCTTCCTCAGCAAAGAAGGGGTACTTATTTAGGTTACCCTGCCTTTTGGATCTTTC
>JADFWI010000369.1 GCA_015222985.1 Pseudomonadota bacterium
GTATTGGAGGCCACCAGCGGCAATACGGGCATAGGCCTGGCCCTGGTCTGTGCTGTGAAGGGATACCGCCTTCTTCTAACCATATCTGAATCTGCCAGTGTGGAACGTCGCCAGATCCTTCAGGCAATGGGGGCTGAAATTCGTCTAACCGCAGAGCGTCTTGGCACGGATGGAGCCATAGAGGAGGCCTATCGCCTAGCCCGGGAACACCCCGAAACCTATTTCATGACCGATCAGTTCAACAGTGAAGCGAACTGGCGGGCTCACTACGACAGCACCGCGCCGGAAATATGGGAACAAACCCAGGGCAAAATTACGATGCTCGTGGCAACCATGGGAACCACGGGCACTGTGATGGGAACATCAAGGCGATTGAAGCAATACAACCCCGACATCCGGATTGTGGGTGTTGAACCCTATCTTGGTCATAAGATTCAGGGCCTTAAGAACATGAAGGAGTCTTATCGGCCTGAGATATATGAAAAGGAACGCCTTGACAAAAAGGTAAATGTGGATGATGAAGTGGCCTTTGAAATGGGCCGCCGCCTTGCCAGGGAAGAAGGCATATTCTCCGGTATGAGTTCCGGCGCTGCAATGACAATTGCGCTGGAAGAGGTCAAACCGATGTCCGATGGCGTGGTGGTGGTTATTTTACCCGATGGTGGCGATCGCTACTTGAGTACATCCCTCTTTGCTGTACGAGAAGAGACTAACCTGAGGTTTTACAATACACTCACTCGCACCAAGAATCCCCTTGAGCCCCTGCGGCCCGGAAACGTCTCCATCTACACGTGCGGGCCAACAGTGCATGATCGCCTCCATATCGGAGAGTGTCGCCGTTTTGTCCTTGCCGACCTTCTCCGTCGCTATCTCGAATACAAGGGATATGAAGTAACCCATGTGGTGAACATCACGGACCTTGATGACAAGACCATCCAGGGATCTGAGAAGGCAGGCATGGAGATCAAACCCTTCACTGACCAGTATGTGCAAGCCTTTTTCCAAGATATGGCGGTCCTGGGTGTAAAACCTGCCACACACTATCCCAGAGCGAGTGAACACATTGACGATATGGTGGCATTGACTGCGAGGCTTCTTGAAAAAGGGTTTGCCTATGAGAAACTCCAATCTGTCTATTTTGATATATCCAGATTCACGGACTACGGCAAGCTTTCCGGCATCGATCTTGACAAGATCAGGCTCGGATCCACAGTAGACCTGGACGAGTACGAAAAAGCCAACCCAAGGGATTTTACACTCTTTAAGAGGGCCAAACTCTCCGAACTCAGGCGGGGGGTCTATACAAAGACCGACTGGGGCAATGTAAGACCGAGTTGGCACATTGAGTCGGCCGCAATGGCCTTGAAATATCTCGGGGAGACCTTTGACATCTATACAAGCAGCCGGGATCTCGTTTTCCCCCATCATGAAAATGAGATAGCCGTTTGCAGCGCTCTCACCGGCAAACCCCTTGCACGTTATTGGATGCTGAGCGAATTGGTGCTTTCCGGTGGGAAAAAAGCTCACGCAGGACCCGACATGCCGTATGTTCGAGACCTTTTGGACCGAGGATACAGCGGCCGCGTGATTCGGTATTGGCTATTGTCTCACTATTACCGCAAACCTCTGAACTTTTCCTATGAAGCGCTCGATCAGGCAAACGGCGCTATCCGCAGGCTCGACGAATGCGTACACCTGCTAAACGGTTTAGAAGACGGACGACCTTTCAGTGAATTGGACCAGCTTCTTTACGACATAAGAACCAGTTTTGCAGATGCCATGGATGACGACCTGGATATCTTCCCCGCCATGGCGGCGATTTTCCGGATCGTTAGAAAAATCAATCGGTTAGTGGCTAGAAAAGAGGTAGATGAAACTGGGGCGAGGCGCATCAAGGATGCCTTTAAGAAGATCAATGAGATTCTGAATATCTTTGATTTCAAAGAGCCGGCAACGGATGCCCACATACAAGAGCTTGTCCGCCAGAGAGAAGAAGCAAGACGCAGGAAAGACTGGGCCCTTGCTGACGAGATCAGGGAGCGTCTCAAAAACATGGGAGTGGAAGTCAAGGATAAGAAAGTTGGATCATGAGGCCCTTGTTATCTGTCACATATTTCCCCTTTACTTGCATAGCGCCGTCACTGGTGGAGGTGCTTTCATTCTGTTTTCACCGTGTAGTTCTCTACCGGCCCGTGGGTTCTGCACCCCAAGAGGGTCTGCAGCCGTGGATTGACAAGGGGTTATTGGACATCCATACCCCCTTTGCAGAAGTCATCGATGAGAAAGCCCTCATGGCTGAACTGAGGAACTGGAAGACATGGGGTCTCTTGAATCAAGATGCTGATCTGGCCTATCTGAAGGAGATGGGAGGCAAGATTGCCCCGGTTGATCCCGTGACTCCGAAAATGGTCTCTGAAATAAAAGGCCTCTCCGGCAACGACCCGGATAAATCCGGGAATACGGACCTTGCCCTCCAGCTGTTTCTCCACCTGGCCCAGGAATTCGACCAGCAATCCAGGGAATTGCAAGAGCAATTAAAGGGAGTCAGAGCACAGCAGCACGCCTTGCAAGCCCTTTTTGATATCGGCCAACCTGAGGAAGGCCGCGGTCAGGTTTCTAAAGAACCGTTCTTTGGAGCGAAGCAAGATGTGGGAGATTTCCTGATCGAAAATCGCATGGCTGCCTGGAACCGCCTGTTTCAGAAAGACCCTGTTGAACTGAGCCTTCTTTTGACAGACTCTCCCTCATCGCTGGCCTTCCTTCTCGATTCCGTGGAAGAAAAGGCCGAGGTGTTGAACTTTGAAATACCCATCACGCAACCGCCTCTGGATCAAGTCCAGTGGAAAGACCGTCTTGAGAAACTTTTTCATACGCTGCTCACGAAGCCTTGGAACGACGAACTGCAACGGCAGACAGATCAGGCAGGTCACCAAATAGAGGCCATGGTTCACAACCGGGAAAACTCGACAACAAAACTGGCCGATAGTCTTGCATCTTTTCGCTGGTACGTGGTACCGCGTGAAGGAGCTTGTAGCTTGCTGAATCGCAGGTGTGGCAGGAACAGGACCGGCGACGAAGCTGAAGGTATCACGAACGTCTTGGTCGGCCTGGTGGAGCTTGGCTGAGATTGGCTGAGCATTGAGGGTTCAGGAAATAAGAAAAAATTTCTAAGAAAACTTGACGGCTTCGTCTAATTGGTGTATAGGCCACAACGAAAAAGAAAAGAGGGCCAAAACATCGTTCTGGATGTGAAACTTAGTGGAATAACTAGAAGAAAGGAGGATTGACCTTATGTTTACGCCGACAGTGGATAAAGACAAGTGCACGGGCTGTGGAGAGTGTGTTGAAGTCTGCCCTGTAGAAGTCTTCGAGCTCCAAGACGAGAAATCCGAGCCCGTGAACGCAGATGAGTGTTTAGGTTGTGAAAGCTGCGTTGAGGTTTGTGAGGCCGAGGCAATTACTGTAGAAGAAATATAATGTAAAGCAGACGGCTCATGTCTCGTCCTTGATACGGCAAGAAATCGACTGAAAGCCCTCCCGCCCTCACGGGCGGGAGGGCTGCTCTTTGCAGGCTTGCGCAACTCCTCACCTCAACTATCCGACTGGGCCTTATCCCCTCTCTTCAATTGTGTTGTAAAGACTTATCCCGCAGGAGACGTACAACTATGGATGAAAAACCTATTGCCCGCTGTGAAGCCAATGGCGTTGATGCCTATGAGTATCCCTTTTACGTAAAGCCTGCTCATGGCATGGAACCGGCCTATATTTTTCTGGAGGACCACGTTTACAATTTCAGTAGAGAGGAGACGGAAGCAATGATGGCTCACCTTATTCGCGTTGAGAGTGAAAAGGACTTGGAGGATCTTGGATACAGAAAAAACGAAGAGGGGATCTATATCTTGTCACCACTTGAAAAACCCTGGTTGCACGGAGGAGAATCATGATTCAAAAAATCGGAGTTGTGGGAGCGGGCCAGATGGGCGCAGGGATCGCCCAGGTGGCTGCCATGAACGGACTATCTGTGATTATGAATGACATAGAAAACGCCTTTCTGGACCGCGGCATGAAAAGTATTGAGAAGAGCCTGTCGAGCCTCCTGAGAAAAGACCGCATCAGTGAAGACGAAAAGAAAGCAGCTCTCGGACGGATACAAACCACGATTGAAATTAGCGCCATGGAAAATGCGGATTTTGTCGTGGAAGCCGTGATCGAAAACGAAGCCCTAAAATTGGATATTTTCAAGCAATTGGACGAAATCTGCACGCCGGGTTGTATCTTGGCAAGCAATACATCCTCCATTCCGATCACTCGGATTGCGGCTGCCACGAAACGACCCCCGGAGGTCATTGGAATGCATTTCATGAATCCCGTGCCTATCATGAAATTGGTTGAAATCATCCGGGGACTTGCCACATCTGAAGAGACCTTTGAAACTACCAAAGATCTGGCTGTCAGGCTCAAAAAAGTGCCGGTTGCAGCCAATGACTTTCCGGGCTTTATATCCAATCGCATACTCCTGCCTATGATCAATGAGGCCATCTTTGCCTTGTATGAAGGTGTGGGAACAGCCGAAGCCATTGACTCGGTCATGAAGCTGGGCATGAATCATCCAATGGGACCCCTGGCGCTGGCAGACTTGATAGGGCTCGACACGTGCCTGTCTATCCTCGAAGTCCTTCACAATGGCTTTGGAGATTCCAAATACCGACCCTGTCCTCTTCTCAAGAAATACGTGGATGCCGGGTATCTGGGCCGCAAAACAGGGAGGGGTTTCCATATATACTGAAACCCGTTATCTCATGACTGCTTGATCGGGCTGCAGCACGTTTGAGGTCAGAAACGGATCGCCTGAGGCTCTTTTGCCTCAAACCTCAAGACCCAGCCGCTCCTCCAACCTTTGTGCTGTACCAGGAAACTTGCCCGCAAACACTTCACATACTCTATGTGACCCATGATCAGATCGACGGAGGCCCCCCTCTTTGACTTACCCTGAAATGGCCCACGTGAGGCAGAGACTCCATGCGAAGAAGGCCGAAAATATCTCTGCCGCAGTGGAGACAGAACTCAAATGCCTTGTGCCAAAGATATCGTCAAGACCCGGGGAGTCTGTAGCCATTGGCGTGGGAAGTCGAAGCATCAGTCAGATTTCCCTTATTGTGTATCAATGCGTGAGGTTCCTTAAGGAGCGAGGCCTGAAGCCATTCATTGTTCCTGCCATGGGAAGCCACGGAGGCAATACAACAGAGGGGGAGATCTCGGTTCTGACAAATCTGGGCATCACAGAGTCGTCCATGGGTGTACCCATAAATGCCGGAGTTGATGTTGTCGAGATCGGCAAGTTGGATATAGACATGCCTCTGGTCATGGACAGGCGTGCAGCCGCGGCTGATCACATTGTCGTAATCAACAGGGTGAAACCTCACACAAAATTTGACGGCTACATTGAGAGTGGCCTCACCAAAATACTCACCATAGGACTGGGCAAGGGGCAAGGGGCTGCCCTCTACCACCGCGCCGCAGTGCATAATACCTTTGACATCTTACAAGATGCGGCGCGTCACATACTCAAAACCAAATCCGTCCTTTTTGGGCTTGCCATAGTGGAAGACGGCTACAAGGATGTGGCCCGAATCTGTGCTGTAGAACCAACGAACTGGTTTGAAGCAGAGCATGCCTTGCTGGAAGATGCCCGCTTCATGATGCCCCGCATCCCTTTTGACCCAATTGACATACTGATCATTGATGAAATGGGCAAGGATATCAGCGGTATTGGCATTGACTCCAATGTAACCGGCAGGCATCGGGATATCGTGGGTGACTTCTTCAAGGCCCCTCACGTGAAACGGATATTTGTGAGAGACTTGAGTCCTGAAACAAACGGAAACGGCAATGGAATCGGATTGGCAGACTTTACAACCCAGCGCCTCGTAGACGCCCTGGATCTTGAAAAGACTTACGTGAATGCCCTGACCGCCATCTCTCCTGAAAAGGCAGCAATTCCCATGCACTTTGAAACAGATCGCCAATGCCTGGAAAGCTGCCTCAAGACGATCGGCCAGGTAAAGCCCGAAAAAGCCAGGATCGTTCGTATCAGAAACACCCTGGTCCTTCACAACTTGCTGGTATCACGGGCCTTTGAAGAAGAAGTCCTGTCCAATCCCGATCTCAGCATAGTGAGCTCATGGGAACCCATTGCCTTTGACGAAAAAGACAACCTGGCGTAACCAATCACCAACTGGCGATAATCGTAACCGTTGACAGGTTACATTCATGCCGTACGGAATTGTTTTGAAAGATGAACGTCGAACATCGAATCCGCCTTCGGCGGATCGAATGAAAA
>JADFWI010000370.1 GCA_015222985.1 Pseudomonadota bacterium
GCAAGTTCATTTGCCCTGTCGGGCATAAAATGCCCTAATCTTCTCAACTACATACGCCTGCTGCTCATAGGTCAATTCCGGATTGATGGGAAGAGCGAGGGTTTTACAAGAAACCTGCCCTTTCCAAGAGACAACTCACCATCCGCGCACTGAAATCATGATGGCCGAAAGTCGATGAAGACTTCGTGGAGAGCTGGCAGAACATAACCTTTCCATTCTGCCACCGTCCTGTTTACCTCTGTTCCATAACCTGGTATGAAGCAACTATGTTGTATGTTCATTCCATTGTGCTTGAGTTGTTCTAATGTCTCATCCTACCGTAGCACTCGTTAAAGGCACTGACCGGTACCAGAATATTGCTCAGGCGCTTGACCTGCTGGGCAAAAATGCGGTTTCAGGGACACGGCACGTGCTGAAACCCAACTTTGTTTCCACTGAGGTCCAGCTCGCCGCCACACATCGAGAGGCTGCCAGGGCAGTTGTGGATTTTGTCCGTCAACACACCGGCCATCGCGTGACTATAGCCGAGGGGGCTGCAACCTCTGACACCGCTAAAGGCTATGAGAATTTTGGCTTTGTCGATCTGGCTGACACTTGCGGTGACGTTGAGCTTATGGATCTGAATAGGGATGCTTACCAGACCGTTACCCTGTACGACCAAGAACTAAGATCCTGGCCTTTTAGGATAGCAAAGACAGTATTGGAGAGTGATCACAGGATTTCTTTAGCAATTCCAAAGACTCACGATGCAGCCATAGTGACTCTGACTCTTAAGAATATGGTGGTTGGAAGTCTTATTCGAGACATGGGTTATAACCTTTCAAACCTTGTGGGTGGTGTTTCCGACCAACTCCTGAAGCTTGTCCCCTCCTGGCTAAAACCACTGTTTTCGTTTCAGGGGTTGAGTCGCCTCGGCATCACAAGGATCTCGGGCAGCGACAAAGTCAAACTGCACCAAGGTTATCTGAACGTGCATCTTTTTCTTTACCAGCTTGTCCGCATCATCCCACCCCACCTCTGTGTCTTAGACGGGTTTAGAGCCATGGAGGGAAACGGGCCTGTCTCCGGAGACGGCGTAGACTGGCATGTTGCCATTGCAGGCACAGATGGGGTGGCAGTTGACACATTGGCGGCTTATCTTATGGGGTTTGATCCCCAGTCCATTGGCTACCTGTACTTTTGCAGCCAGGACGGGCTGGGGGAAGGAGACATCAACAACTTGAATATCGTTGGTACGCCTCTTGAAGAGTGTAGGCATGCCTTTAGGCCCCACCAGTCCTATCAAGCTCAACTCTGTTGGAAGGAAACCGGAAAAAGGGCTTTCGAAAGGTTGAAAGAACGTCTGACCTCAATTGAGGTTGATGACTGAAGAAATCTATGACTGAAAAAACAAAATTACCACGAAGGCACGAAGAGGCGTGGTTGTCTTCAAAATTTTCTGCCAGAAAAAACATGAAGTTCACAACTAACGGACTGCTAAAAACCGAATTCTTATCGATGAAAAGCAAATGCTTATCACCCAGATCACCAAGACTGGCATGACAAAACGTATTGTGCTTCAAGAATTGGGTTCTGGGAAAAGTTATGAAATAGACCTGCCCTGTGTTGTGGGGCGCGGCCATGAAACCAACCTGAGATTCCCCGATCTCAGCGTTTCACAACGCCATGCCCTCATTTTTCACATTAATGAGCAGATATGGATTGAAGATCTTCAAAGTGCTAACGGGGTTTATGTGAACGACAAGAAAATAACAGAAAAGGCCCGCCTCAACCCGGGAGATTGCTTGCAATTGGGCCAGACAAGGCTTTCGGTGGCCCAAGCAAAGGAGGACTTCGCGGAACAAACCCTTGTGTTGCATTCTCTTGACTCCAAAGCTGGACGGAAACTGGACCAGGAAAAGCTAAGATTGATCTACGAAATTACCTCCGAGTTATCTGAAAACCAAGATCTGGGGGTCTTGGGAGATAAAATTTTCTCGAGGTTAAAGGACATTTTCAAACAGGATCGGAACTATCTCGCCCTGTTTCAAGAAGACGGGACCCTTAGGCCAATACTAGTAGGCTCTGCTCCACAATCCGTTCCACTCAGCAGGACCATTGTGAACCGGTTATTCAAGAATGGGGAGTCGTTGCTTCTCGAGGATGCGCTGAGTGAGGCTTCTTTAAAGGAACAAGAGAGCGTTATCGCCCTGCGAATTAGGTCTGCTCTGTGTGTTCCTCTCATCTATCATAGTCAAATCCATGGTCTTATTTATTTAGATCGCAATATTCCAGGCGCTTACACGCAAGACGATCTGGAGTTCTTGACAACAATAGCCTTCATGCTTGGGCCGCTTATCGAGAATGCTCGTCTCTGGTCCGAGCTAAAGAATCGTTACGCCAGCGCCATGGATTCCCTGCGGGAGACAGAAGTACGCTTGATTGATATGGAGCGGAAAGCGGCGTACGTCCGCTTGGCTCAGGCAATGGCCCATGAAATCAGAAACCCTCTCATGGCCATAGGGGGATTAGTGAGAAGAATTGCCCA
>JADFWI010000371.1 GCA_015222985.1 Pseudomonadota bacterium
ATCTATACAAAAGGCGCAACGAACGCAACCGGAAATCAACTTGACACCGGGAAAAACCTTATGTAACTTCCACCCCCAATTAAGCTTTTCCACGATTTTGGCCCGACGGTTGCATGACCGTAAATTTTTGAGGTTTTGAAAAGCTCGGCTTCTACCTTTAGTAAAATTTTAATTTACTGAGTATTTACTATGCCCATCACGACGTACAGTGATATTATCCAGTTGGTCCTCCAATCCGGCCCAATGGTCCGTTTTGTTCTGTTGCTTCTAGTGTTCTTCTCCATTACCTCATGGGCCATCATATTCTACAAATACCGCTTCATAAAAAAGGCAAGAAAAGAATCGGCCTATTTTCTCGACCTGTTTTGGAACAGACGCAGCCTATCGGAGGCATTTGCAGCCTCAAAGAAACTCCGGCACAGCCCCCTGGCGCGGATATTTCGTGTTGCGTACGTTGAGCTCAGAAAGGTAAAAAACCCGCAGGCGGCCTCAACAGATACTGAAAAGGTGGGAGAATCGAAGTTAAATCAAGACATGGCGGCTCTTGATAACATAAAGCGGGCGCTCCGGCGAGCCTTGAACGTGGAACTCACCGAATTGAACAAGGCCGTCCCTTTTCTGGCAACAACGGGAAATACAACTCCTTTTATTGGACTTTTCGGCACAGTATGGGGGATAATGAATGCCTTTCGAGGCATCGGCCTCAAGGGCTCTGCCAGCTTGGCCGTTGTGGCGCCAGGCATCTCTGAGGCGCTGATCGCCACGGCTGCCGGACTGGCTGCTGCGATACCGGCCGTAGTCGCCTACAACTATTTTGCCAATAAGATTCGCGTCCTGGAATCGGAAATGCACAATTTTTCGGCCGATTTCTTGAACTTGATCGAACGAGAATTGATAATACGAAAGGGGAACTAGGGCTATGGCTATGGGAAACAGCAACAGCCCTTTCATGTCGGATATCAACGTGACACCCTTGGTGGATGTTATGTTGGTCCTCCTCATTATTTTCATGGTGACTGCCCCCATGATGATGCAAGGGGTAAATGTATCATTGCCCCAGACGACCCCCAAACCCCTGACGGCAGAAAAGGACCATCTGACCGTAACCGTGGACCGCAGCCAGCAAATCTACATCAATGACTACAAGGTGGCGCTGGAAGCCCTTCAAGAAAAAATGAAAAAGATCCTGGAGGGTCATCCGGACCAGAAAGTTTACCTGCGGGCAGACAAAAGCGTTCCTTACGGGGTTGTGGTGCGCGTGATCTCTGAAGTAAAGAACGCTGGCGTGGAACGACTCGGAATGGTTACGGAACCCTTGAAAGAGACGGCCAAGAGGAGATGAGTTTTGCGAATAGGCCACTGTCCGAATCCTCTCTCCATAGTTCTCCGGACCGCAGCTTTTGCCACCCAGGATCGTGAGCAAAGCGGGTTGAGCTCATGGTTACCCATCTCGAAGCTCTAGGCCAAGGCGCTTACACTGACCGAGCATGGACGGGCATGATAGTCCTTTCCGTTCTTTGCCACGTCCTGTTCTTCTCTGGGGTGATGTTTTTGCCGGAATTACGATTTACCACCCCCAGTATGCCATCTGCTGTTGAGGTTGATCTTGTGAGCCTGCCCGCGGCCACACGACTTGCGAAACCGCCTCTGGGTCAAGCGCAAGTGCCCCCGCAGGTTAAGACAAGACCGGTAAAGCCGTCTGAAAAGCTCTCATCGGTGGAACGTGCGAAAAAGCCGGAACCTGTTCAGGTCAGAAAGACAGTGGAATTTGACACGCCTCCACCCGGGGAGGCCGTGTCATTGGCCTCAAAACCATTACGGGTCAAGCGATCGCTGAAAAAAAAGACCTACAATGTATCAAAGGTCATTACAAAGGCAATCGCGAAAATCGAGAAACAAGCCCCGGAGTCAAGACCCAGTACGGTGCTTCAGGCCATTGATGAGTTAAAGAGGAAGGATCAGGGCACGACAGGAACCGTGACAACCGGTGATGGTCCTGCCAGAGATAACATCGGCAGAAAGAACCTGGAACTTCTCGACATTTACAATGCAGAAATCTGGTATCTGATCCAGAAGAACTGGGCCTTTTCTGAAGAGATGGCCCGAACCCGCACAAATCTGGAAGGGATCATAATTGTGAAGATCATGAGGGACGGCGAGATACGGGATATCTGGTTCGAAAGCAGGTCAGGCAACAGCTATTTTGATGATTCTGTTCTGAAGGCAGTAAAAAAGTCGAATCCCTTGCCGGCGCTCCCTGATGGGTTTCTCGGCCCGTACTACGAGGTGGGCATTAGGTTCAACCCTTCTGAGTTGCAAAGGAGGCCTTAATCGCATCATGCAAAGGGCTAGGCACGTGGTCATACATCTCATCCTGGGACTTGCCGTACCGCTGCTGCTGATCTGGTCAAGCATCCCTTGTCAGGCACGTGTCTATATCGACATCACCGCCCCTTATCTTCGCAAGATTCCCACTGCCGTGCCGTTTTTCAAAGAGGTGGGCGCCGGGAACAAACATAAAGAGTTCGCTGAGACCTTTGCGAACCTCCTTGCAGAAACCATAGATTTTACAGGCTTCTTTAAGATTTTGGACAGAGGGAGTTTCCTGGAGGATCCTCAACAATCCGCCCTTATGCAGCACACAATCAATTTCAAGAACTGGACAGATGTGGGCGCTGAACTCCTGATCAAGGGTGGATTCGAATATCAAGAAGACATCCTTAAGGTGGAGCTTCGCCTCTTCGACACCTTTGGAGGCCGCCTCATAATCGGCAAGCGGTATACAGGCCACCTGAAGGATCACCGACGCATGATCCGTCGTTTTTCAAACGACCTGATTCGCCGTCTCACCGGCCATGAGGGGATTTTCAATACACAGATCGCATTTGTATCGACAGCAGCAGGGCACAAGGAGATCTTCGTTGCCGATTTTGACGGATACAACCCGAAGCAGTTTACAGATACCGGGGCCATAACGCTTTTTCCTGCCTGGTCCTCGGATGGCAGATGGCTTGCCTATACAGACTACGGGCGAGGCAAACCTGATCTTTATATGAAAAACATAAAAGAACGACGGGGCACGGTTACCTCTTTTAAGGGTTCAAATATCACGCCGTCATGGGTTCCGGGGGAGTTTTCCCTGGCGGCGTCCCTTTCCCACGAAGGGAATCCATCGCTTTATCTACTTACAGGCAAAGGAAAGATTGTCAAAAGGTTAACCCACCATTGGGGCATTGATGTTTCCCCCGCCTGGTCACCAGACGGCAAGGCGCTTGCTTTTGTCTCCAACCGCTCAGGATCACCTCAGATATACATTAAGGACATGGAAGACGGGGAAGTCCGGAGGCTCACATTTCAAGGCAATTACAATACGGCCCCCGAATGGTCTCCGCGGGGCGACTATATAGTCTATACAGGATTGGTTCGAGATAATGGGACAAACATCTATATTGTTTCCACAGACGGGGGAGAGCCCATTCAACTGACCCGAGACGCCGACAACAATGAATCGCCAACCTGGTCGCCGGATGGCAGTCTCATTGCCTTTTGTTCCACCAGAGAAGGAGTGTCCAGGATCTATGTAATGAATGCCAATGGTGCAAACCAGCGTCGTCTGCTGACGCTTCAGGGAGAGCAAACAGACCCCAGTTGGTCACCACGCCTTTCCGGCTATTGAAGGGACCGAAAATTTGTGCAAGTTGGTCATTGACTTTTTTCAGAGTTTCAAATAATTATAAAACCAATACAGCATATTGGGGGATATTGTTTAGATCTTGTTTCTACTTGAAAGGAGGTAAACCGTATGACAAAGAAATTTTGGGTAGGTTTGGCACTTGTGTTGATTATTCCTGGGCTCATGTTTGCAACTTCCTGCGCCAAGAAGAAGATCGAATCCGAGCCTGGAGTGGTCACAATCGAAGAGGAGCCCGTAACAGAAGGCGTAACGGCTGATGACGAACGGGCAAGGCGAAGGGCCTTAGAACAACAGCGTATCAGGGAAGAGCGTTTGCGCGAACAGGCCAAAGCGCGCAGAGAGCGTGCTGAACTGGAGGAATTCCAGAACGAGCACATCTATTTTGAATTTGACAAATCCAGGCTCCTTCCTGAATCAAAGGAAATTCTCAGAAACAAAGCAAAATGGCTGAACGCTCATCCGGACGTCTCGGTGATCATCGAAGGTCATTGCGACGAAAGAGGAACGAGCGAATACAATATGGCCCTTGGAGACCGACGCGCTCAGAGCGCCAAGAGCTATCTGGTCGATCTTGGAATTGGATCCCGACGGCTGATGACCATCAGTTATGGAGAAGAGAGACCTCTCGACCCAAGTCACAACGAGAGGGCTTGGGCCAAAAACAGACGGGACCAGTTTGTCATAGAATAAAATCGCAAGGACTCCTTTGCCGTAGTCATCTCCGCCACGTCAGAGACACTCTGGCAGACTGGAAAAAATGCGATTGTTTGAAAGGGCTTAAGCGGCTGCTTGTCAAACTGTTGACAGGCAGCCGCCAAGCAAGACTGGTCACAGCCTGATATCCGCGAAAGTATTACTATGGGCTCAAAAACCGTAAAGAGTTGGTTAGGACTCCTGGCCGTCGCACTGGTTGTGGGCGGCTGTGCCCTGCAGGACGACCTGATCACCGTCGACAATCGCCTCACGGCCCTGAAACAAAGGGTTTCGAAACAGGACAAAAAGGTTGACGCTATTCAGTCCGAGATTGCCGGTTATCACGAGGAACAACTGAAATCAGATGAGGCTCTTCGGAGCAAGTATGCCAACCTCCATGCCCTGATAAGAGACTTGAGACATGAGATAGCAATCCTTCGCGGTCATTTGGAAGAGAGCCAATACGACGCCCAGCAAAAGCTGGGTACGATGACCGAGCGTGAGAAGCGCTGGAAGGAGCTGGAAAAATCTTTTCAAAGCAGTCTTGACCGGATTGTTCGACTGGAACAATACCTGGCCATGGAACCTTCGGAAAAGCTGATTTCTTCGGGGCCGGAGAAGACTGGGACAGACCAGGGAAAACCATCGGCCTCAAGAACGCCGGATGAGATTTACGCCGGGGCCAAACAGGAGTTTGATAAAGGAGAGTACGAGGCTGCTCGCGAGCTGTTTCAGAGCTTTTTGAAACAGTACCCGAAATCCAAAAATGCCGACAATGCTCAGTTTTGGATTGGAGAGATTTACTATCGCGAGAAATGGTATGAAAAGGCCATATTGGAATATCAGAAGGTGATTGAGACCTACCCCAAGGGGAACAAGACTCACAGCGCCCTGCTGAAGCAGGGATACGCGTTCTTGAATCTGGGGGATAAGGATAACGCCAGGCTCATCCTGAAAGAACTGATTCGCAAGTATCCGGATTCCAATGAGGCAAAGATTGCCAAAGAAAAGTTAAAGAGATTTCAATGATAGACAAACACGAAATATGACCCTTGAAACCTCCACTCAAGGTCATAGGCATAGATCCGGGTTTGGCTGATACCGGTTTCGGGATCGTGGAGGCAACCGGCTCCCGAATAGGCGAGTATTGCTTCGGCACGATTCGAACCTCCAAGACCGAGGTCTTGGCCAGCCGATTGAATCATATTTTTTCTGAACTCTGCTCCATTCTGGATTCCGAAAAGCCCAACCTCGTTGTCATTGAAGATGTCTTTTCTCTTAACCGATACCCCAAATCTGGTATTGCACTTGGGAAGGTCTGCGGTGTCATATTGGTGGCAGCCGCTCAGCGTGGCGTGCAGAGCATTGAACTGCCTGTGCGGGAAGTAAAACGCGTCCTGACCGGAAACGGCAAGGCCACCAAGGCGCAGATGGAAAGAGCGGTCAGACATTTTCTGAAAAAACAAGGCGCTATTTCCCCGTCCCACGCCTCTGACGCACTGGCCCTTGCCCTGGTCGGTCTCTTCAGGCATCTTTAAGTCCACAGGAGCAGGACATGATCGGTTATCTCGAAGGAAAATTGCTAAAGAAAGAAAAGGACCGCATACTCCTTTTGGTCAACCAGGTCGGCTACGAAATACTCCTGCCCGCAATTGTCAGAGAATCCATTGATTCCAAAAAGATCGGCGAAGAACTTGCTTTACACATCTACTATCATCAGACGGAACGGCAACCTAAGCCAACCCTTATAGGTTTTAACCTTGAAGCGGAGAGGGAATTCTTCCGGTATTTCATATCAGTGGAAGACATTGGGCCAATGAAGGCCGTTCAGGCACTCACCGTTTCCGTTCGCGATCTTGCCCGGGCCATAGAGTCCAGGGATACGGCCTATCTGAAGAGATTGAAAGGGATCGGGAACCGTACAGCGCAGAAAATTCTGGCGACCCTGGAAGGCAAAATGGCCAAGTTCGCCCTAATCCGGGGGGCCGAGAAACCCACCGAAGCCGTCCCATTGGAGGATTTCAAAGAACGTGTCCATGACGTCATGGTAAAACAACTGGGGCACAAGGCAAGGGAGGCCAAGGAGATGATCGCTGCTGCATTAAAAAGAAATAGCAACATCAACACAGCCGAAGATCTCTTTGAAGAGGTCTATCGCGGTGAGGCCATTTGATGGGAGACCAGGATTCCGGAAAAAGTCTAGCAGTTGATGTTAACACTGGCGGCGTGTCCCGTGACCAGGTCAACCATCAAGAGGAAACATCAGAATTTGTGAGCCTCAGGCCCAAAAGCTTGAGGGAATATATAGGTCAAGCAGAAGTTATAGAGACCCTTGCTATTGCCATTGAGGCTGCTCTTCAGCGGAAGGAGCCACCGGATCACATCCTCTTTCATGGCCCTCCTGGCCTGGGAAAGACAACCCTTGCCTATATAATTGCCGAGGAGATGGGAGTAAACATAACGGTGACCAGTGGCCCGGCCCTGGAAAAGGGTGGAGATCTGCTGGGCATTTTGACCCATCTGGAAGAAGGGGACGTACTCTTTGTTGATGAGATGCACCGCCTTCCGAGAGTGGTCGAAGAATTTCTCTATCCGGCCATGGAAGAGTTTGCAGTCGATTTTATCTTTGACAAAGGCGTTCATGCAAGAAGTCACCGGTACCGCCTGGAACGTTTTGTTCTGGTGGGCGCCACCACCCGGGCAGGGTCACTCTCTGCCCCACTGCGTGAACGCTTCGGCATATTCAGGACACTTGATTTCTACTGTGAAGACGATCTTGTTCGGATCGCAAAACGTTCGGCAGCCATTCTGGATGTCAAAATCGATACTGACGGGGCACATGAGATTGCCCGCCGGTCTCGAGGCACCCCCAGGATCGTTAATCGGCTCCTGAAACGGGTAAGAGACTTCACCCAGGTCAGAGGCACCGGAATCATCGACAAGGATACTGTCCACAAAGCCCTGGAGCTAGAAGGGGTGGATGAAAAGGGGTTGACAATTCTCGACAGAAAGCTCTTGAGAGCAATCATCGATTTTTACAAAGGCGGCCCTGTAGGCATCGAGGCCATTGCCGCCACACTGCAAGAGGAGTCTGACACCCTGGTGGATATGGTGGAGCCCTATCTGTTGAAGATGGGGTTGCTCACCCGTACATCGGCCGGGCGCAAGGTCACTGAACAAGCCTACCGACATTTCGGCCTTTCCGTGCAACAGGGGCTGTTTGGATAAATATTCGCGTCCAGAGGATGTAGCTTCGGTCTGCCCCCTTGTCGGAGATCCCGTTATCTTAACGGGGAACAGGACCGGGCGTTCGTAAACTCATGAATGCCTAAGAAAAATGTGAACAATGAAGCAAACAATCCCGGTCATAACCTTGCTCACAGATTTTGGCCTTAAAGACGAATACGTTGGCGTGATCAAAGGGGTCATCCTGTCAATCAATAGCAGGGTTCAGCTAGTTGATATTTCCCACAACTTGACCAGGCACGATATCTTGCAAGCGGCCCTGGTAATCAAGGGCGCATTCAGATATTTTCCAAAAGACTCCATCCATGTGATCGTAGTTGATCCCGGTGTGGGCGGAAAGAGAAAGGTCATTTGCCTCAAGAAGGAAGGGCACGTTTTTGTTGCCCCGGACAATGGCGTACTGAGTTTGGTTACTCAAGATGGAAAGGCGGATGAGATATGTGCCGTAAGCAACCAGGCCTACTTCCTGAAGCCGGTGAGCAATACGTTCCATGGCAGGGACATCATTGCCCCTGTGGCTGCCCACTTGTCAAAAGGAATAGCTTTGCCTCGCCTCGGAGAAAAACTGACGCTTGATGACATCAACACGCTGGATATGCCTGTTCCCCTTTTGTCTTCCGACGAGAAACTGCTGGCCGGGGAAATAATCTCAATCGATCATTTCGGAAATCTCATCACCAACATCGATCAGGAAACGTTTGAGATCTTCACGGGAAAAAAGAAGTCAGGAACTGTAGTCATCGGCCTTGGAAGTTCCAGAATCCAAGGTGTCTCAGAATCTTATGACACGGTAAAGATGGGCGATCCTTTGGCCATCTTCGGAAGCCGAAACCTGCTTGAAATATCCGTAAACCAGGCAGATGCCAGCTCCTATTTTAGGGCCCGCGTCGGACTGGCTGTAACTGTAGAGATTCTGACCAGAAAGAACTGATAATTAGCGATGTTTCGAAATTACTTGTTTGAGGACGTCATGCTTTTGCTTTTTCGCTCTTGACGCCGAGGAAAGAGATGAGATTCAGGCTCTGTATCTTGGCAATCCTTTTTTTCGCTTCACAGCCGGACACAGTATTTAGCCACCCCCATGTTTTTATTGACAATTCTATAAAGATCGTATTCAGTAAAGAGGGCTTGGCAGGGTTCGAGGTGATGTGGGTTTTTGATGAAATGTTCAGCAGTATGCTTGTTCACGATTTTGACAAGAATATGAATGGAAAATTTGAGGCTGCCGAAATAGAGCAAGTAAAAAACGGGGCGTTTTCTAATCTAAGAAAATTTCAGTATTTCACTTACATTAAGATCAATGGCAAGCCATTTGGAGTGCAATTCGTCAAGGGCTTCTCCGCAACGATCGAGAAAGATAAGGTTTCCTATCATTTTTTCGTTCCGTGTCATGTTCGGGCCATTTGTTCATTCAAAGAAGTCAAAATATCGATTTATGACAAGAGCTTCTATTCCAGTCTTTTTTTGACAAAGAGCCCTGTCAGTTTTCAAAACGCTTCATCGTACGACTATCAATACAATATTGGCAAAAACACCAACGAGCCGTATTATTTCGGACAAATTTATCCTGAAGAGCTCACTATAAAATTCAGGATCAAAGATGAATAGAGTATTTTGGGCCGTTTTTTGCTGTTTCCTGTTTTTTTCGCCATTGACCGGCACGGCTGGAGACAACCCTTTTGTTTCAAAAGAACCTCGGAAAACGAGCGCTGATCTTCCCACACATGCCTCCAAAATCCTCACGAAGATTGCTTTATGGCAGCACAAACTCAATAATGAATTGACCCGATTAACCAAAGAGCTAAAGACGACCAAGTCCAAGGATGCCCTCATCCCGCTAATTCTCCTCTCTTTCCTTTATGGCGTCGTACACGCAGCAGGTCCTGGTCATGGGAAAACAATCTCTTTTTCTTACTTCCTATCGGGGAAAAGCCAAGTCAGGAAAGGCATTCTTCTGGGCAATTTGATCTCCTTTCTTCATGCCCTTTCTGCAGTGCTCATTGTCTTGGGCATCTATTTCATTTTTAAGAAATCTTACCTGTCATCATTTGAGACTGTTTCTCAAAAGCTCAAAATAGTTAGTTTCAGCCTGGTTGTTTTGATTGGACTGGCGCTATTGATCAGCAGTTTGCTTAGCCTACGGCAAAACCATCTTCAGAAAGGAGAAGCGGACAGGGCCATTAGTTGTCTGGATCACAAAGGTATTTTGCCTATCGCCATTGCTGTTGGCGTCGTGCCTTGTCCGGGCGTGGTGATCATTATGTTGTTCAGCCTTTCCCAGGACCTCTTGGCTATAGGCCTCATGTTGTCCTTTTTCATGGCTTTGGGAATGGGTATGACTATTTCATTTGCAGGTGTTCTGAGTATTGTGGGACAAGAGGGCGTGCTAAGGTGTTTTTCCGGAAGGAATAAGGCCCGCATCTATGGCCAGAGGGCTTTATCCGTCTTTGGATCATTGTTGATAGTGTTGTTTGGGACGATCTTGCTTCTGGGGGCTATCTGAAGTGGCAAACATGAGAAAAGAAATGGTGAGCACGATTCGTATCATTTTAGCCTAAATTGTTACGTCAAGCCTTCTTGATGGCAGCCCCTTCTTTTAGTCCCTGCTTATACCCCACAGAAGGTTCCTTTGCCCGCGATAGTCTCCGTTTCTTAAAATCTTCGACAGCGCTGCGTACCGTCCCTGTTGCCCCCAGGTAGATTCGTATCGTTGCGTCCTGCAGCGTAACAAAGGCGTTGTGCCCCACGTTCCCGGTCAATACAGCCTTAACCCCTTTGCCAGTCAGAAATTCCACTGCATCAACGCAGGCAGCATCCTTGGCTGATGCCCCGGGATTCTTGGAAGCCTTAAAGTCTCCTGTTTCGGTATCCACTATGACGAAAAGGGGACTGCGTGAAAACCGCGGCTCAATTTCAGAATCCAGGGATTTGCCCTTTGATGAAATCGCAACCTTCATTGTCCGACTCCTCTCTGACTGACGGCCATAGCATGTTACGACGAAATGAAAAGGGTATAACACATTTTTAAAGCCATATTATTTCTTATACAACAACACCAGCAAAACGTCAACTTGAAAGGCTCCC
>JADFWI010000047.1 GCA_015222985.1 Pseudomonadota bacterium
ATGATCGGAACCATCTGGAAAACATGATTCGCCAGGGTAAATCCTGCCGCCTCTTTGGCTGAAATACCAAAGATCAAGAGTCCGAAGACGCCACCCGCTTCCCAGAGACCCCAGAAACCCGGTACTGACGGAAGTGAAATAAAGAAGCAGAGTATGACCATCACCGCACACATCTCCAGAAAAGAGATCTCAATTCCCGGACAGCCGTACGACAAAACGTAGTAAGAAAGCCCGGAGAACACCCACACCAGGAACGAAAGAACAAAGCACAGAGCAGTCTTTTTCGGACTTCTCAACAGACCAAGTCCGGCTGTAAAGTTATCGAAGATATGAGAAAGTTTTTTGCAAAACCTTTCCCTGATCTTCTCCCTGAAGGCATCACCGGCAAAAAAGAATAACGCCGGCAATCCCAGGATCAAGCGTCTCATGATCCTTTGACTTTGCCTGATACTTACCAGAATAATGCATCCAATGAGTACAAGAGACAATTTCAAAGTCGTTATCCCGATTGTCTCAAGAGTGGCCTTATTGAGGTGATATTTGCCAAAGGTAAGATTAAGGGTTGGACTGATTTCAACATTTGCAAGGACAATGACAAGAAAAAGGAGCAGTATGAAGATGTCAAAGACCCTTTCAGCTCCCACCGTTGCCAGCACCTTGGAAAACGCAACCTTCTGCTTCTTGTAAAAAATCGCCGGGCGGGCGAGTTCTCCTACTCGCGCGGGCAGAATACAATTGAACATGAATCCAATCATAAGGGGATGAAACGCACCCCAAAAACCCGTTTCCTTGACCGGACTGAGAAGAAGCTGCCATCTGATAACCCTGATCAGAAAACCGATCAATCCAACTGCCACGGAAGGGATGACCCACCAGTAGTTGATGATTTTCAAATAGCCCACTAGATCTTGAAGCGGGATGTTCTTGAAGGTGACATAAAGGGCTATGCCTGAGAATAACAGCCCTGCTATCAGAGATAGGATAATCTTCTTGTTTGCAGACATAGAGTCTTAAGATATGGAGATACGTAGATTGAAATATCCGGGAGTCGACGGTCGGCCAGCGGGCGAACCGGCTAACAGGTTAACCGAAAGTATACAGACAAAATGCGTAATCATTTGCCGGACAGAATCTCCCTCGCCTTCTCAACATCCTTGCTGATCTGGGCGGCCAGGGCATCAGGTCCCGGAAATTTTTTTTCGCCCCGCAGGCGCGTCACGAAATTCACCCGAATCGGTTGGTCATAGAGATCCTGGTCAAAATCAAGGATGTGGACCTCTATGCTAAACTCGCCATTATCAAATGTGGGGCTGTATCCTATATTTGCCACACCTTTCAATGTGCTTTCATTGCATTGAACCGTTACCGCATAAACGCCGCCCTTTGGACAGAGTTCATCATAGAGAGTCAGGTTGGCCGTAGGAAACCCCAACAGCCTTGCCCCTCGATCCTTGCCCCGGATGACGGTCCCCCGGACCTGATAATGACGTCCCAGGAGTTTTTCCGCCTCTTCGACCTTGCCCTCTCTCACCAGGTTTCGAATCTCGGTGCTGCTAATGCGACGAGGCCCTTGCTCAACCCACACTGCAATAGTCACTTCAAAGCCATGTGTTGAGCCCATTTCCTTGAGCAACGAAATGTTCCCCTCCCTCTGTTTCCCAAAGGAATAATCAGGACCGACAACCACCGACTTCATCCCTATTTTGTCACACAACACATCTTTAACAAATGTCCTTGCCGGTGTGGCAGCAAACTCCCGGGTAAAGGGCACGCACACCAAGGCGTCTATGCCTGTCGCACCGATCAGTTCGACCTTTTGTTCATAAAGCGTTATGAGAGGAAAGTGTTTTTTGCAGTTGAGGACCCGAATGGGATGGGGCTCAAAGGTCATCACCACGGAGGTGCCCCCCAAGCTTTCCGCTTTTTCCATGACTTGACGGAAAAGGATTTGATGCCCCACGTGAACGCCGTCAAAGTTGCCAATCGTGACAACTGCATTCTTGAAGGGTTTTGAAATATCCCGCAGATCTCTAATAACTTCCATGTTAACAGATCAACTCCACATGATGCTTGACAAGTAAAATGAAATAATCTATTTAAAATATTTCGTCTCCGAAATCAATCTTTTTCTGTCTTCTCAAGTGCCGAAGTGGCGGAACTGGTAGACGCGCTAGGTTCAGGGTCTAGTGGGG
>JADFWI010000372.1 GCA_015222985.1 Pseudomonadota bacterium
GGTAACCTTGATGTGCCATATCTAGCATCAGCGAGGCAATGGGCCGAGTTGCCTCACTCTTTCAGTCATTTCACAAACGACTTTGACGAACTTGTCTCCCTCGCCGGCTGAGATCCAATCAAGCTTTAATCTGTCTTCTTCTATACCAAATTGACTTAGCACCCTCTTCAATATAACATATCTCTTAAGCATTTGGAGGTTTCCTTCTTTGTAATGGCAGTCACCCGGATGGCAGCCCAGGATCATCACCCCGTCAGCGCCTTCCTTGAAGGCCTCAAGGATGAATTGAGGATCGACCCTGCCGCTGCACATCACTCTAACGACTCTCAGGCCCGGAGGATACGCTTTGCGCGCCCTTCCCGCAGCATCGGCTCCTTCGTAAGCACACCAGTTACACAGAAAACCGATGATCTTGGGTTCAAAACCTATCATCGTGGCATGGCTCTTTCTAACCCTGTCGGAGCAGGCCTCTTATTTCTTGGGATACTTCCACATCCGTAAAATGGCTGGCCTTAATGGCCCCGCTGGGACAGGCGGCAGCGCAGACGCCGCAACCCCTGCACAAGATTTTATTGATGGCAACATTTTTTTTCAAGTCATCGCACGCGATGGCCTTGTAGGGACACAGGCCAACGCATAGTTTGCACCCACAGCACAGATCTTCATCCACGTCCGCAGTCACAGGCTCAAGGGCCAACTTCTCTCCTGGAACAAGCCGTGACAATATCCTGCCTGCTGCTGCCTGCCCCTGTGCTACCGAGCTTTGAATATCCTTTGGGCCTTGGGCACAGCCGGCAATAAATACTCCCTCCATGGCCGTTGACACAGGGGCTACCTTGGTGTTTTCTTCAGAAAAAAAACCACCTTGCCCCAGAGATATGTCAAAAAGCTTAGCCAATGTTCCAGCATCCCTGGCCCCTTCCATGGCAGGAGCCAAAACGACCATGTCCGAAGCAACCCCGTGGGACCTTCCATGGATGTCGGTAAATCTAATCAGTGTCTTTCCATTCTCTTGAGTAATGTCTATTGAATCGGGATGCTTCATATGCATCAACTGTATGTTGGCCTCTAGGGAGATCTTATTAAAGAAGCCCTGCGCTTCTTTTCCCGGGAGGCAAAGATCAGAGTAAAGCCCGGTCATTGACGCACCGGGCAGTTTGCCGTTCACCTGGTGAGCAAACTTGAGCAGATACATACAGCAGACCGCAGAGCAGTGTTCATGAAACTCGCCGGTCCTGGAACCAACACAATGAACAAGGGCTATCTTTTCAGGAACTTGACCGTTTCGTAATAGGATTTTCCCCTCTGTTGGCCCGGCAGAATTGACCAGTCTTTCAAATTCGAGGCTGGTATAGACATTATCAATCTTGCCGTATCCATATTTGGGGGCCCTCGCCGGGTCGAACAGATCAAAACCCGTGGCCAAGACGATCGCGCCCACTTGTAATTGGCGAACTTGGTCAGTTTCCTCGTAGATGATGGACCCGAAAGGGCAGGCAGCCTGGCAGGCGTTGCACCCTTCTCCTTGCCAGCGCAAACAGTGCTTTTCATCGATCACTGCGACATTCGGCAGCGCACCAGGATAAGGGATATAGATGGCCCTTCTCTCATCAAGCCCCTCATTATATTCATTTTTTACCTTAACCGGGCACGTTTCAACACACGCACCGCAGCCGATACAGGTCTCACTATCCACAAATCTTGCCTTCTTGTTCACCTTGACCAGGAAATTACCATAAAAGCCTAATACTTCTTGGACCTCACTCCATGTAAGGATTTCGATATGCTCGTTATGTAAAACCTCAGCTAGTATGGGATCAAGGATACAAGAAGCGCACTCCAGATTGGGAAACACATCTTCATACCGGGCTACTTTGCCTCCAATACATAGCAACTTCTCAACCAGATAGACCTTTCTATTTTTTTGTGCCAGCGTTAGCGCGGCGCTTATGCCTGCTATCCCAGCTCCTACGACAAGGGCATCCGGTTGGCATTCTATGTCTTCAACCTCCAAGGGTTCATGATAAACAACCCGCCTAACCGCTGCGTGAATGATTGCCTTGGCTTTGTCAGTGGCAAGGGCTTTATCCCTAACGACCCAGGCGCATTGCTCTCTAATATTGGCGATCTGCAAAAGAAAGGGGTTCAGGCCGGCCTTCTCCAGACATTGCTTAAAGGTATTTTCATGCTCTTTTGGCGAACAGGCCGCAATCACCACCCTCGTGAGGTCGTGGTCTTTAATGTCTTTTCCAATAAGCTCTTGACCCTTTTGAGCACACAAAAGTCCAAAAGGTTTAGTTAGAACCACATTTTCAAGGCCCCGGATGAATTTCAGCACCTCATCCAGGTCCATGGCGTCCTTTATGTTCGGACCACACTCACATACATAAACGCCTATTCTTTCTGCCACTTGCAAAACTCCTGTAAGACAAAACAGGCCCCATGCAGATGTATGTTTTGTACAATGCACAGAGCCCTTTTGAATGCCATGGGGATTTCTCCCTGAAGTTTGTTATGTCGCGAGCGAACTTGTTATCACGTAAAAGCCTTATACATTCATCACATGTACCTATTCTCATTTCTCCGTGTGACGTTTACATATGATGAATTCGTGAAAAGTCTTTTTGTGAGCGAACAAAATTGACCTTTTACAAAACTGACATACATAAAAACATATATGAAACGCTCCGGGCTTGAGAGTCCGGTTCCCGCTAGAGCCTCCCCTTTCTTAATATAGCTATGAGAAGCCACATCCCCATCACGGCGGCCCCCACAAAACCGAGGATGCCGAAGACCGGGATGCCGAACATGAATGGGGGCGTTTTGGAAAGAACGATCAGGGCCGAACCGATAAGAAGGGCTGCAATGATTATAGAAAATGCAATCCGATTGCTGATCTGATAGTGGGTTGCCAGCATCGGTTCAAGGCCCCGGTGCTCAAATTCGATCTTGACCTTACCCCGTTTCATCTGCTTCAGTATTGCACGCACCTCTCCCGGGATTTCCTGGATAAGTCGAACAAGCTCAGCGCCGGATCTAAAGGCA
>JADFWI010000048.1 GCA_015222985.1 Pseudomonadota bacterium
GCCGGAATCCAGTTTATTCAGCTAGTTACAAAGGCTCTGGACTCCGGTTTTCACCGGAGTGACGACTTTTTACGACTTCATCAACTTTCACGAATAAACAAAAGCTCTGGATGTAAGCCCGCTAACATCTGGGACATGTCACGAACAGCCTCTCCTCAAGATAGTTATTAAAGGCTTTCTCTGCGTCCCCAAAAGAAACTCTTATCCCCAGCGCCAGGAGCTTGATTGGCCAAGAAATTCTATGAGCGACACGGACATAGTCTTTCTCAGTTGTGACCACATGTTCCACACCAGACTGGTCGGCTGATCGCCGAATCCTCTCCAAATCCTCGTCTGAATACTTGTGATGGTCAGGAAACGAGAGGAATCTTGCCACGGCACACCCCTGGTTTTCGATCATCATTCGAAAGTCTTCGTTTCTGGCAATCCCGGAAAAAGCAAGGACCCGCCGTCCTCTTAAAAAATCAAGATCATAGCTAACTTTCTCTCCCTTGGCAGAGGGCAAAGTTTTGACTTCAGTCAGGACGTCGGGAACATGTATACACTGAAAAACAGGCCTCCCTTTTGTCAAGGCATTAAATACCCGAGAGCCTGAACGCAAAGCAACAGGGTCTGATCTCGTTAGAACAAATGCGTCACCACGTACCAGTTGTCCTAACGGTTCTCTGAGTATTCCTCTCGGGAGAAAATGGCCGTTGCCAAAAGGACAAACAGCGTCCAACAGCACAAGATCCAAATCCCGATCCAGTTGTACATGTTGAAATGCGTCATCCAACACAAGTATTTCAGATCCAAATTCCCGAATTGCGAGCATGCCGATTTTAAACCGATCCCTGCCCACAAGCACTGGCACCCCGTCGAGCTTGAGAGCCATGAGATACGGTTCATCACCCGCTGCCTCAGGACTTATGTGTATTCTTTGCCCGTCACTCACAACCCCCCCGGATTTTTCCTTGCATCCTTTGTAGCCTCTGCTGAGCACAGCCACCTTGTAGCCCAGACCCCTCAGCAAACCAGCCACATAAATCGTTAGCGGCGTTTTTCCCGTACCTCCAACTACAATATTCCCAATCGATATGACCGTGCAAGGGAGTCTTCTCGATTTCAAAAGCCCCTTCCTGTAAAAAAGAACCCGCAGACTTACAGTGCCGGCATAGATCAGCGAAACGAGATAGAGAAAAGTCTCGAAAAACGATGTAAATCGGGACTCGCTTCCGTGAATCATAACAGATTCTATTTTTTTTCGAAGGAAACTCACGTCGTACAAGTTCAGCTGTCTGTTTTTTGACAGGTGAACTATTACCTCAAGTCTTTAGAAATCCTTCTGAGATCTTCAGTGTCCTTTCCACAGCGCCTCTATTGCTTTCAAACACCTGAAAGGCACGCTCCCCCATTCGTCTTGCTTTGTTATTGTCACTCAGAAGAGCAGTTACTTCTCGAAAAAGCCCTCCACCATCGCTTACTCGAATCGCCCCCCCGGATTCAATGAGCATTTCGGCTATTGACGGGAAATCACTCATATCAGGGCCAAAGAGGATCGGTTTGCCCAGCGCTGCAGGTTCCAGCGGATTGTGCCCGCCGGATCTCACCAGGCTCCCCCCAACAAAAGCGATATCTGCAAGAGCATACAATCGCCCCAGTACACCCATTGTGTCCACCACAATCACATCGATCGCACCCGCTGAGGAAACTTGCTTCAACCCGGTCATCAGTGCCACAGTTCGTCCGGAGGGCGCAGCCAGTCTGTAGACAGCGCTCGCGCGCTTAGGATTTCTTGGCGCGATCACAAGGACCAGCTTATGAAACTTCCTTTTCAATCTGCAAAAAACGTCAAGAACAATGGACTCTTCTCCTTCGTGTGTGCTGCCAGCCATGAGAATTTTGTGGCCAGGCGCTATCTTCAGGGATTGCCTTGCACTCTCTATCTCATTACTGGACACACAATCGATTTCCTGATCAAACTTAAGGTTTCCCGTTATCCTGATCTTCCCTTCAGCAGCCCCGATCGACTCAAATCTTTCCGCATCCAATTCGGATTGGGCACAAATGACCGATATCCAAGAAAAAACTGATCTCGTGAAGAAAGAAAGGCGCTTGTATCCGGAAAAAGATCTTGGAGAAATCCTGCCGTTAACCAAAATAGTGGGGATCTGCCGCCTCTTCATCTCATA
>JADFWI010000373.1 GCA_015222985.1 Pseudomonadota bacterium
CGGAATTTCGCCGTAGCCAAAAACCCGCCTTCGCTCTGACGAGCTTCGGCGCGGTTCGCCTTGCCTTTCATCCCTGCAGCAAGCTGCAGGGCATTCCGGCGAAGGCGAATAAAAGGCAAGAAAGATTGCTACCATTGCCACCTAAGAAAGGGTAGACCAACATATGTTGCCATTTGGAAGGTCAAGAACAAAGCCAACAAGATCGTGGAGGTGAGGTATGTTGGAACTTACGAAAACGCAGACTATCAACGAATTTGTTGAGATTCATCTGCGCGGAATACCCTCCGACAAGGCGGATCTGGTAAAGGAAGCCATTGAAAAGATCCTTAACCTGGCGGGAATGGATTTCCAGAGTGTAACAGAAGACGATGACAGGGTATATTCCATTGAAGAAGTTTTTCATGACTTCCATATAGGTCACGTATTGCGCGGTCTTCGTTCCCGTGAAGGATTGACGCAGAAACAGCTTGGGGAAATGATCGGAGCCAGGCCAACTCATATCTCTGAAATGGAGAACGGCAAGCGTCCTATAGGCAAGGGGATGGCAAAACGTTTAGCGAAGGCTTTGCGGGCTGAGTATAAGATTTTTCTGTAAATTCGGTTTTATCCAATAGCTACTATCTCTGGACACGGCTTTTGTGAGCGATTTCGACTCAGCCATGAGGCGCTATTTCCGGGGCCAGGCAGCGGTGGCCTCAATTGTCGGGGTCTTGTCCGTCATGGGCTTTTGGCTCATCGGCCTGCCTATAGGCATTTTCGGCTTCCTTATTGCCCTGCCCATGACCTGCCTGCTTTTGGCATACCACCACCGCCTTTTGGTCTCGGGCGTAGCTGGGGACTCCTCCCCGCCCTCAGCCGACGGATGAGAGCGCTATTTGTAACTGACTTGCATGGAAGCACCTGGAAATACGAGCGCCTATTTGAAGCGGCAAAAAGCTTTGGCGCAAATGTAGTCATCAATGGTGGTGATATGCTACCCCAGAAGAGTGAACCATTGCGATGGAGCATCGAGGGCGGACAGGTTGTGCTGACCCTTCGATCTCTTATCTTGAGCGATCGCTGGGAGGAATTCTGGTCTTACTTCCTTAAGCGTCATTTCTCAGAGTTCCAAACGTAATGTCAGGCGTACACCCCTGATGTTTCTGCTGGCTTGTTTATGGCAAACTTGGAAAGGAGAGACTCTGTTATGAATCTCAGTTTTGAAAACATGACTATCGGTGTGGCCAATCGTGGTATTCCCGCCCTTCGTGTTGGACGTACTATCAGGGAGATGGGGGCTATTTATGCGGCCTTTTTCACGCCGGTGGACAAGACCGCTCCTCATGTATCCAAGGCTGACAGGGCATATGGCCTTTCGAGTGTGCACGGCTATTTGGACATCAAAGAGATTGTGGGGGTTGCGAAAAGGCACAATGTTTCAGCCCTTCATCCTGGCTGGGGCTTTGCTGCCGAGGACAATAACTTCCCATCCATATGTGAAGAGCACGGTATCACCTTTATCGGCCCGTCCGAAGGGCCCATGAGAAAGCTCGGCAACAAAGTGAAAGCAAGAGATGTTGCCAAGTCCCTTTCGATTCCTGTCGTAGAGGGCTCCGATGGCGCGGTCTCCTTGAAAGAGGCAAAGATGCTTGCTGAAAAGATCGGCTTCCCCGTCATGATCAAAAGTGAAGGCGGCGGGGGCGGCAGGGGGGTCGTTGTGGTAAATTCCCAGCATGAGTTGGACCGCCATTTTTATAAGGCATCAAGCATGGCTGAAGCAAGCTTTGGCAACCCCAATCTATACATTGAAAAATACCTTCCTCTGGTCAGACATCTTGAAATACAGGTGCTTTGCGATAAGTTGGGAAACGTGGTTGCACTTGATGAACGGGATTGCTCGTCCCAGCGAAAGTACCAAAAACTGGTAGAAATTACCCCATCGCCGTGGAAAGGGGCTACGTCGGAATTGCGAAATGCCTTGAAAGAGGCCGCCATCAAGATGGTCAGTGCAGTCGGATATGATTCGCTCGGCACCATTGAGTTTTTGGTTGATGACAAGCAAAACTTCTACTTTATCGAGGCAAATACCCGCCTTCAGGTAGAACACGGCATATCAGAACTGCTCTATGGCATAGATATCGTAGAGGAAATGATACGGATTGCCTTTGGCGAGAAGCTCAGCGTGTCCGGAGAGCAACTCAGGCCGAGAGGTTTTGCTATGCAGTGCCGGATCAATTTCGAAGATCCGCAGAACAATTTTATGCCTAATTCGGGCACAATGACCCGTTATCTTTCCCCCGGTGGTGAAGGTGTTCGTCTCGATTCCTGCGTTTTTGGCGACTATGAATTCCCCAAGGCCTATGATTCTTTAGGGGCGTTGCTCATGACCTTCGGCTCTACGTGGGAAAAAACCGTATCAACCATGGAAAGGGCCCTGTCAGAGTATTTCATTGGCGGACTGAAGACAACTATACCGTTTCACAAAAAGATTGTTTCACATCCCAGCTTCAGGTCAGGCGAGGTCCACACCAAATTCATCGAAAGTACGCCTGAGCTGATTTCTTATCGGGAAATTATTCCGGAACATCTTCGGCTCGCAGGGCTGATGGCTGAAATCACAGCCATGGGATACAATCCGCATATTGGCCTTGGCCCGTATCGAAAGCCTGATGACTCAAGGGTGGGCCCCATGTCCGTGGCTCAGGTCTCTCAATCTGCAAAAACCGCAAAAAACAACTATCGGCCGCTGTTTAATCCTGACGACCATCGAGATACTGTGTTGAGCTATCTTCGAGAGTCTGAGTTTGTGGAATTTTGCAATACCACCCCCAGGGACGTAACCCAGTCAGAATCCGGAAATAGATTCCGGCTCTTTGACGACCGATTAATCGGCCCCTTGATCGACCAGTGCGGTTACGTATCGATTGAAAACGGAGGGGGCGCTCACTACCATGTGGCAATGCTCGGATGTATGACAGACCCATGGGCAGAAGCCGCCGAATGGAACAGATTTGCCCCAAATACCCAAAAACTGATCCTTATTCGCTCCACCAACATCCTGGGCTATGCTCCTCAACCAAGAGGGGTCATGGAAAGGACAGGGCGAATGATCGTCAAGCACTATCACGTTATACGCTGCTTCGATTTTCTGAACCACATTGATAACATGGTTCCTTTTGCCGAGATCGCGCTGCAATCTGAGAACCGAATCTTTCAGCCAGCCGTCAGTTTGAGCTGGGCCGAAGGCTTTACTATTGAACACTATATTTCCGTGTTGAATGACATCCTATCAATGGCCGGCCGCATCCTGGAATGCGGAAAGGGAGAAGTCTCCAAGAAAATCATATTCTGCCTCAAGGACATGGCCGGGGTCTGCCCACCTCGCTTTATCTATGACCTGATTTCAGCCATCCTCGACAAGTACCCGGAACTTGTTATTCAGTATCACCGCCACATCACAGATGGTTTGGCTGTGCCGGCACTCGGCAGTGCGGCCAAGGCCGGGGCCAAGATCCTCGATGTGGCTGACGGGCCGGCCGTTCGGTTTTACAGCCAGGCGGGCGTCATGCCGGTGATTGCTTATATTGAAGGGGAACTTGGTCTGAAAACACGGCTTGACAAAGACAAGATTCGGGAGGTCGCCTTTGTCTTAAAAGAGATCATGCCTACGTATGATCACTACTGCAGACCGACTTTTTTAGGCCCTGATCACGATGTCACTCGTCACGGCCTTCCTGGGGGGGCCACATCAAGCAGCCAGGAAGGAGCCTTGAAGCAGGGATACGCTTTTTTGCTTCCCCATATTTTACTCATTCTTGAACTGTATCGAAAGATCATTCGCTACCATGATGTGACGCCCGGCTCCCAAGTTACCTGGACCAACGGTTATATGATGGCGGTCAAGGCATACGAGCGCGGAGGCCTGGCAGAGGTGCAACGTGTGCTTGGCATTCTCAAAGCAGTGACCTCCGCTCCGGAATCGAAACTGGATGAAAACATCGAGCAAGATCGCCTTATTCTGTTTGCTCATGCTAACGATGCCCTAAAAAATCTTCTTTTGGGCAAGTTTGGAAAGCTTCCACTTGGCTGGCCCCCTGACTGGGTCTATCGGTCTGTGTTTGGCGAGAATTGGCATGATGCTGTGGCCAGGCGCACGGAGGAAAGCCCCCTGACTCTCCTGCCTCCTGTGGATATGAAAGAGGTTGAGGCTGAGCTCGCCGGGCATATTCAACGTATGCCCACGGAAAATGAAATGGTCAACTATCTGAATCACCCTGGAGACGCCCTGAAACTGATACAGAACCTTGAGAAGTACGGCGATCCCAACGCCTTGTCCGATGATATCTGGTTCGAAGGGCTTCAGACCGGCCATGAACGCGAGTTTTTGACCTCGGATGGCAAGGTTCACAGTATAAAGATCTTGCGTATCGGCGAAGTTGATCCGCACGGCAGAAAGAGAGTGAGGTACAAGCTTGATTATGAAGTTTTCGTAGAAGACATTAAGGTGGAGGAGGAGGGCGTGACTGGGCCAGGGCTTGCAATGGCCGACACCAAGAACCCTTATCATATTGCCGCGCCATTTGATTCGGATTTATGGCTGGTGCACAAGAGAGAGGGGGACCCAGTAAAGGCAGGTGAAGAGGTGCTAAATCTCTCTCTTATGAAAACGGAATATGCTGTGACCTCGCCGGTGGATGGGGTGGTAAGGAGGGTTGTGATCTTTGCAGACTACAG
>JADFWI010000374.1 GCA_015222985.1 Pseudomonadota bacterium
CGGACAAGGTTAAGGAGGTCTTTGACAAAGAAGGGATAGAAATCCCATACCCCAAACGGGATATCACAATCATGCAGGCAAGCTAAGGGCTCCTCTGCCAAAGGCGCATGCCGCTCAAGGAGATACAATGAGCAAGTTTCCAAAGGATGAAGATTCAGCAGATCAGATCTCTTTAGAAAAAGAGTTGCAAATGGATGAAGAAGATCCTGATCTCTTTTATGGGGATGACATGCGTGACTTGGAGCGCAGCTCAGATGTTCAGAGGCTGAGTAATCGAATGACCATGCTGTTCATACTGATTCCGTGTCTTCTTTGCGCGATCTTTGTCTTTGCCTATCTGGACATGAGGGAAAAGCTCAACCAGTTGCAAAGCACAGGATCAAGTCAGGTGCAAGCATTGTCTGAGGATGTGGTTGGAAAGGTAAAATCTATTGGGGACAGGCTATCGACCCTGGAAAAATCCTCAGTTTCCATCCAGAAAAATCTGGAAAAAAACCAACGGGAGATTAAAAAACTCGTCACATCGAAAGTTGACAAAAAGGCCTTTGAACGAACCGGCAAAAAACGTTCTGCAGAGGTCACTGGTGGTTTTTCAGCATTGCGAAAAGAGACGGCAGCGCAGAAGGCGTCTGTTGAGAAGTCAGTGAAGGAGTTGCGGGAAAAGCTCGACGAAGGGACCGCTACGATTTCGGCCTTCCGAGACGACCTGGTAAAGCAGAAAAAGGAATTGGCCAAGGTCCTTCAAGTCATTGAGGTGATACGCAACGAAGCTCGCAAACAGGAATTGAACATCAGTTGCCTGTCAGAGGGCAGGTTAGATCAAGAGCAATTAGACAACCTCTTTAAGGAGCAGCGGACAGGAATGGCTCTATTGCGACAGCAAATAGAATCCCTAAAGGGCGACGTCTTGTGGATGGAAAAAGAACTCAACCTGACCGGCAAAAAAAGTAAGACCCCGGCGCCGGGCACAATCATAGAACAAGACATCGCGGAATAACTGTTTGCGTCGCAGGGGCACTATTCAGGGCTTGATCTCGAAAGGAATCGTAGAGAGCAATTCCCCGTCAGGTCCGAGCACATCCACATGCCATGGTCCCCACTCGTGAGCCTGGATTATTTTTGAGCTCTTGGTTCTCCAACTGGCACTGCCCACAGCCAAAGCAACCCCGGTCCGCTGCATCTCTCCGAAATACCAGACATGAGTGACAGTGGTTGGTTCCAGAGCCCCTGTTATTCTGGTAAAACAGTAGAGCTTGCCAACGGATGCATTGAAAGTCGTGCCAGCGTTTACTGGCGCCCGATCGACGACGTCTTCGCAGATCGCGGTATCTGTGACTTCCAAAGAAACAGCCTCCTGGGCCTGAATCATCGATGTTTGAAAAAGACAGACCGCGATTACCAGAGCTACAACAATAGACGAATATGATTTCATAGACCTAACCTCCTTCACTCCAATTTTTGCACTCGTTTCTGAAAGCCGGATCATGCCTTCCTCCACGGGGACTTCTTGAGGCCGTGATCGCTGTGTGGGTGAGCCACAAACCGGACATCGGTTGCCTTTGCGCATTATGCCAAACCATTCATTAGAACACTTGGGGCAGTATCGCGTACTCATAGCACACCTCCTGTCTTCGTTGTCAAGCTTAAGCATCTGCACGCCACTTGTTTATGCAAACAGCAGGCCATTGGCGACACTTCTGGACAGAAATGCTTCAGGCACCCTGCC
>JADFWI010000375.1 GCA_015222985.1 Pseudomonadota bacterium
AGCCGGAATCCAGTTTGTTCAGCTAGTTACAAAGGCTCTGGACTCCGGTTTTCACCGGAGTGACGACTTTTTACAAGATTATCTTCCTTGGTCAGTTTGTCCATTTTTTTAAAGTTCTATGCTCACTTTGATAAAAAATTGTAAAACTCGGGCTAAAGCCCTCAAACAGTTACAATTTTTAAGACGTCGCTTCGCTAAGAACATTTTGGCAAAAATGACCAAAATGGAGTCGTCAAAGGGTTTTGAAACAGCTTTTAAGCAAGTGAATTGCATGATTTTTGGGACAATTCGTTAAAGAGTTAAGGTCATTTTGACGATAATAGAAAACAGATGTCGAACCCATAGGAACTGGCCACAGCAAGAACGCTTTGTTTCCGCCTCAATTAGCCGAGTGACTCGGGCTTAGTCCGTACTGCTTGAGCCGGCTTCAAGCGGGGCGCCTTGATGCCAATACGATTGGTTTGCCGTACCGCAGTCATGAAGAGGTCGCTTTTTTCAAAGTCATCACTCACTTTGCTGACTATACCCCTTATACTGTATAGTCTTCTCTTCATTTATGGAGCTTCAACATATCTCGATTTGAAGACACAGATGTGGCTGGGATGGGGTATGGTCCTTGCTTTAGTGCTTCTACAGAGGGATCTCTTCCCGAACAAAGCCGTTCAAAGAATCATATTCATGCTTTTCTGCCTCTTCCTTACTTCAAGGTACTGGTTCTTCCGCACCTTTGACACCCTGTACTACTCTGGTTTCTGGGGCTTCTTGGCCATGACAGCCCTTTATCTGGCCGAGTCATACTGTATAGTCCTGAATGTGCTGGGGATGTTCGCCAATATCTTCCCGATACAGCGAGAACTCATCCCGGTAGACTTGAATGACCCGAACCTCCCTTTGGTAGACATTTTTATTCCTACTTACAACGAGCCCGAAGAGATTGTCGCCGTCACCGTAACGGCCTGTACCCATATCGATTATCCCAAAGAGAAACTGAACATCTTTATCCTGGACGACGGCGGCACATCAGAGAAACGGAACGACGCTGATCCGAAAAAGGCCGGGAAGGCCCGGGAGCGGCATGAAAAGCTCAAGTCGCTGGCCAGGTCGCTGGGCGTAAACTACATGACCAGACAAAGTAATGTTCATGCCAAGGCGGGAAACATTACTCACGCGCTGGCACGCACATGTCCCAAAGAATTCCCTTTGCCCAACAATTGTGGGTGCCGGGACAAAGGATCCAAGGAAAGGTGCGGAGACCTCATTCTCATGCTTGACTGCGACCATGTTCCCACCAGAGACATCCTTAAAAACACAGTTGGATTCTTCATGGAGGATGAGGATCTTTTCCTGGTGCAAACCCCTCATTTTTTTATCAATCCCGATCCAGTTGAAAAAAACCTGGGTACCTTCCTCGATAGCCCCGGTGAAAATGAGATGTTTTACCGAGCGGTACAGCCTGCACTTGATTTCTGGAATTCGTCGTTTTTCTGCGGATCGGCCGGCGTTTTGCGCCGCAGGCACCTTGCGGAAATCGGAGGACTTGCTCACGATACCGTCACAGAGGACGCTGAAACCTCCCTCACATTGCACGCCAGGGGATACAAGAGCGCATATGTCTCAAAACCCATGATCTGCGGACTTTCTCCGGAAACATTTACGGACTTTATTTTGCAGCGAACCCGGTGGGCCCAGGGCATGGTTCAAATTTTTAGGCTGAAAAACCCCCTGTTTTTCAAAAAATTGAAGTTTCATCAGAGGCTCTGTTATTTTAATTCATGCCTGTTCTGGTTTTTCGGCTTGGCCCGAATCATATTCGTGCTGGCGCCATTAGCGTACCTGATCTTCGGTCTTAAAGTCTATAACGCCTCCTTGCTCCAGATACTCGCTTACACCGGCCCGCATATCTTTGGCGTATACATCCTAAGCAACTTCATGTTCGGCCATGTCCGGCATCCGTTCTTCTCAGAACTTTACGAAACCGCCCAGGGTTTTTTCAATATTCCGGCTGTGCTGAGCGCCGTATTCCGGCCAAGGTCACCCAAGTTCAAGGTCACGCCAAAATCGAGAACACTCAGCGATGATTTTCTAAGTCCGTTGTCTACTCCTTTTTATCTTGTCCTGCTCCTGACCACAGTGGGGATACCACTGACTATCTTGCGATGGTTTCATTATCCCCTGGAGCATGATGCGATCATCATGTGTTCTGTGTGGTCGGCTTTTAACATAGTGCTTATCCTTCTTTGTCTCGGCATAGTCTGGGAAAGGCGACAGGTCCGCCGCCAGCACAGGATCTACACCGAAGAAGACGTCACCATACGGATTCCTCAAACCGGCGATCAATACAGATGCAAGACATCTGACCTGTCGCTCGATGGCGTCGGGCTTGTTCTTGGGCCTCACATACCGATTGCACGGGGAGACAGAATTGACTTGTTGGCACACGACAGTTACGGCAACAGCTACACCATTCCCGCAGAAGTGGTTCAAACCTACGCGCGAGATGAACGTATGATGTGCGGTTGCAGGTTTGTCGTTAAAGATGAAGAGACTCGCAAAGGGATCATTGGCTATGTGTACGGTGACAGCAGTCGCTGGGAAAGGTTCTGGCACAGAAGGAGGGAGCGCGTCAGCACGTGGCGGGGACTGGGGTACTTGCTCTTTAAGGGGCTTGACGGGAGCTCACGCAATATCGGCGGCATCTTTTCTCTTGCAGTCAACGCCGCAAAACGTTACATGGTGCCATTCACCCGTGCGGTTAGGCCTTTGGCAACGCCGTCTATGGCGCGCGAACCCAAGCCTCATAGCATTCCGCGCCGTGCAGTGCGTGACCGCCAGCAATATGGTTTCGAGATTGGGCGCACGCCGCCCGTGCCACCTGTTTCCACGCATAGCGTGGAAACAGGAACCGTTCGTCAATACACCAACTGCACAGATGGAGGGACATCATGGAAGCGGTTCAGCAAGGCCTGAAAAAGATCGCTGGTATCTTCTTTTTCCTGTTCCTTTTCTTATGTGTCGCCGCGTCAGGCGCGGCTGCCACAACCGAAAAACTGACGGTTCGGCTGAGCGCGCTAGCTCCGGCAGGGATCGTGGATCTGAAAGGCTCTCAAAACTCTTATGTGCTGAAGGTCCCTATTCCGGAGCGTTGGCGGATTCAGCAAGCGGTACTGCACCTCTCTTACGTTAACTCCTCTGCGTTGCTTGCCAACAAATCAAGGCTTGTCATCCGGCTCAACGGCCACGTTCAAACACAAATCACCCTTCAACCCCGGTCTCCGGCGGGCAAAATAGATGTAGCGCTCCCGCCAAAGCTGCTCCGCCCAGCATACAATGATCTGGAATTTTTTGTTTCCCAGAGCAACGTAGACAGATGTACGGATCCGGTCGCACCGGAACTCTGGACAACGCTTGAGCTGTACGATTCCTACCTTGAATTCGACTATAACCGGAAAAAGGTTCCCATGAGCCTTTCTGCGGTCAATAATTTTCTCTTCGACCCTAAACTTGTCGGAGCGAGCCTCCTCCATATTGTCGTCGAAGATTTATCCGAGGACAACCTCTACCTTGCCGGGCTTGTGGCTTCAGGCGTGGCCATCAGGTTTCAGTACCGGTCCGTGCACTTTACCCTTTCCTCGGACATCAGAGAAGGGATGGACAACATCGTCATGGGCAGCAAGGAATTCCTCGCCAAACTTCTTGAGGGATCATCGCCTTCTATTACTGCTGCGCTGGTCGGCATTCTGCCTGTCCCAACAGAGGTGGAGGTATATGAAAACGACAAGCTTGTACGAAAGACCATGCCTGATCCAACTCGCGGCCTGATCTGTATTTCCGGCACTACCCGTGAAGAAATAACAAGAGCTGCGCGCGCCTTTTCCCTGCTTTCCTATCCATTGCCGGATGCTCAGTACACACGGATAGGCGATGTCACTGTGCCTGAGGTATCCCGATATGCCGGCAGGGCTCTCATTGCACCCGGCGATCGATACGTTATCAGGGACCTGGGCTTTTCCACCACAACGTTTCGAGGCTTTAGAGCAGGTTCCAAGGATTTTACCTTCAGGATTCCTTCCGATTTGCTGTTAAAACCGAACGAACGCGCAGTCCTCTCCGTGCATCTCGCATACGGTAGCGAAATGCGGCAAGACTCGGTAGTAAACATCAATCTGAACGGAAAATTCGCAGCGGCTATTCCATTGGATGACAAAAACGGAGGCAGGTTTCAGGGGTACAGGATCAATTTCCCTGTCTATTTGTTGAACAGGGGATATAATACCCTAACCTTTGAGCCGGTTCTCACCCCGCTTGAAACGGGTGAATGTATCTTTCTGCAAACCGAGAACCTCCGCGTCACCATCTATGATGATTCGTGGATTGAACTCCCTTCCATGAATCACTGGATCGCCATGCCGGAAACGGCCCTCCTTTTTCAGGACGGATTTCCGTTTGCCAAGTGGCCCGACTGGCGAGAAACTACTCTCATCGTTGCGGAGAAAAACGCGGAAACTGCCGCTGCTGCGATAAACTTCCTGGCTATGATCTGCCAGAAAAACGGTATTCAGCCCTTTGAAGTTCAGTTTGGCCACCAAGTTGGACGGCAGGCCGGAAGAGACCTGATTGTAATCGGTCCCATCTCCACGCTTCCGGAAGATCTTCTCCGACACTCTCCTGTTTCGCCAGACACGCCTCACCCCTTTTTTGGAGAACTTTCTAAAGTCAAGACAGCAAAATCCTGGTGGAAGAGACTCGAGGAGAGAATCTTTCACACAGAAGAGTCGCGCTTCCCCGAGCCGCAAGCAGTCACTGCAAGGGTAAAGATGAAAACAGCGTTAGGAGCAGGCAGGCTTTTGCTCACAGAGTTCCAATCCCCCTACGACAATGCCCGGACTGTGCTTTTTGTAAGCGCGGAGAAGAAAAAGGATCTGGAGCGAGGAGTATTAGCCCTCTGGAAGCCTTCCGTGCAGTCAAAATGCAAGGACAACCTGGTTATCATTGAATCCGAAGGGACTGATTTCAATGTGTACACGCAGAGGGTTGGCAAGACATACCATGTAGGAGAAATCGGGCCGTTTAGCAGGCTGGACTATCTCTCGCACAACTACCCTCTTCCCTTTTTTGGCGGCCTATTGTTCTGCCTGATCATACTCGCCTATATCCTCTATCGGGTATTGAAGCGCTTTAAGGCCAAGAGGATCAAGCATGACTAGATTTCTCAGTTTCCTCTTTACGCTAATCCTTGTTTTTCCGCAAGCAAGCAAGGGAGATGATGGTTGCACCTGGGAAGTCTTCAAGGGACGCTTTGTCTCCCCTGACGGCCGTGTCATTGACCGGGTGCAAGAGAACCTTAGTCACTCCGAGGGGCAAGGATTTGCCATGCTCCTGGCAACCAGGCACAACGACCCGGGGGCCTTTGACCTTGTTTGGAGGTGGACTCGGAACAACATCCAGGCAAGAAAATCGGATGCCTTGTTTGCCTGGAGCTGGGGTGAACGTTCGCCCGGCAAATGGGGCCCCATCGATTTGAACAATGCCACGGATGGCGACACGTTGATCGCCGTGGCCCTCTTTGAGGGGGCTGCCTGCTGGAAGAAAGAGGAATATCGCGCATATGCTCTGGAAATCATCAAGAGCATCCAGGAGCACTTGGTTGTGGAGCGAAACGGAAGGTTGTTTCTCCTGCCCGGCTACTATGGATTTGTCAAGAATAATGGCCTTATCTTGAATCCTTCCTACATGATTTTCCCTGCCTACACGATATTTGCCAAATATCATGAGCCGGGTTTTTGGCGGAAACTTCGCACAGACTCCTTGGATATTTTGTCGAAGTGTACGTTTACCAGGCTTGAACTGCCGGCAGACTGGGTCTTTTGGGGGCCCGAAGGGCCATCCGTGTATGCTGATAAAAACGAAGTCTTCGGCTTTGAGGCGATCCGGGTGCTCCTTTACCTCGCTTGGGATCACAACATAAAGGCCCTGTCGAAAATGGGCAGGATGCTCGATATTGTGGATGGACTCGGATTCATCCCTTGCAACGTGAATCTGGCCCGTAATACTGTTTCCCTTGATGAAGCGCCTGCCGGGTTTTACGCTGTCTTTGCCCGCGTAGCAGCCGAGATAGGAGAAAAGGATAAGAGCCGCGCCCTTTGGAAAAAGGCCCTGGAAAGACTCGCTCTGGAAAAAGACAACTACTATTCCTTCGCTCTTTGTTTACTTTCTAAGATCGACCTGAAGCCGTGAAGATACTGATCAATATTTGTGCTATTTGTCTTTTTCTTGCCACCTATGTTTCTCTTGTTACTGCCCAGGAGACAATGGAGGACCGGCGTTCTGACGGCTCGCACGTCATTGAAAACCCGGAGCAAATACGCGGAGAAAAACATGAGGAGAAAAAGGCCACTTCCAAACCGTCCGTGACCCACAGGGACCTCTTGGCCGAGGCCTGGAAGGTCTACAGGGCGAAAAAATACCCCGAGGCCAAACGCCTGTTTCAAAAGGCCATGCAATCCAAAGACGCCGAAGTTCGCAACGATGCTTTACTTGGCCTTGGCTACACCCTGAAAAATATCGGGGAAAACGCCGAGGCCAGGGCGATTTTTGGAAAACTTGTCCACAAAGATTACCGCTCGGCGGAAACCGTTCCGGCCCTAGCAGAGCTGCTCTTTGCAGCCGGGGATTGGGAGAAGTCTGAGGAACTCCTCGTGAAAATGCATCACAAAGAAAGGGAAACGTGGCGCAAGAGACTTGCCTGGAGCTGTTACAGGGCGCAGGATTACCAGTGCGCTATTGAGCACTTTTCGACCCTGTATTCCTCTGATCCGCAAGAGGAAGAATATCTCCTTGCATGTTGTTATGCCCTGGAAAAGATAGGTCGGGGGCAGGAGGCCATCAACCTCTTGGAAGCTTGGGAAGGGGGTATGAGTACTGAAATAGCATCTGTAATGAACCGGCTTTATAAACAAAAAGGCGACTCAGAGTACAAAAAAAAGAATTACGCGCAAGCAGAACACTATCTGGCCAAAGCCCTAAAAATCGATCCATGGGACGAAGGCGCCATGAGCTTAATTGGCTGGTCACGCTACCACCTGGGGGATCTCGACGGCGCCCTGTATATCTTCCGAAAAAAATACAGGGATTCAAAATCTCCGGAATCTGCCGGAATCCTTCTTCTTGTTCTGGAAAAGATGGGAAAGGAGAGCCAATTCCTCTCTGAACTTGCAGCCGACCAAGACCAGGTCCTGAGAAAAATAGCCGGGGATCATTTCTATCAACGAGAAAGCCCGATAAGGGCAGCCCAGACGTTCAAAAGTTCTGATTCGTGCTACTACAACTGTGACACTCCGTGGGGGGAACTTTTCGGCTATTACCGGTACAGGGACGGCGATGCTGGTCTCTCGAAATTAACCGAACTCGCTTTTCCTATTAGGTTCCACTATCCAATGCAATGCGGCAGAGAATGGGTGGTTAATATAACGCCCAAATACCTTGACGCAGGTCGTGCCCCCACCGAACCATACGCCGGAAAATTCTACAGATCTCTTAACGACCCCGATGTCAATGCCGATTCGTTTGATGACTCTCTCTGGGTATGGGAGCCGGAAATCGCCTACAATATAGAGGATGTGGTGAATTACGAATTGCGCCTTGGAGCCACGCCAATTGGCGGGGCCGTTGACCCAATGGTAAGGTTTTTCGCCCAGGCATCAAAAAAAGACGAATGGCATGTCAATCTCCATCAATGCTCGGTGAAGGAATCGATTCTTTCATACGTGGGACAGACAGATCCCTACGGCACGAAGACATGGGGCAGGGTTCTTAAAACAGGCATCGAGGGTAGCAGGACGTTTTCTTTACATCCACCCTACTGGTTTTCCTTGGATCTCGGGTATGATTACTACTGGGGAAAAAACGTTAAAGAAAACTATTCCATCTTCGGAACCGCAAGCGCGGGCCGAACCCAGCCGTTCCGGGATGCGGATCTGTCATACGGGCTGTTTTTCTCTTGCAAGCATTTCCGGCGAAATACAGATTTTTTCACCTTTGGACACGGAGGCTATTTCAGCCCGGACATCTTTTATATTTATGGCCCTTTTCTACGATACGCGACCGACCACTGCCGGGACTATTGGTTCGATGGCCAAATTTCGCTCGGGTACAGGCACTATGAGACCGAAGATGCCCCGCATTATCACGAGACCGGCGATGCTGCTTCTGATCTGAACGAGTCCGCTGGAAACGATTTCACTGGAAGGTATGAGGGCGACACAGAATCAGGTTTGGGGGTTGCCGTGAAGCTTCAGGGCTTAAAATTTGTCAACGATCATGCGGCCGTGGGTGGAGGGGTCAGTCTGGACAGCACATCAGGATATACCGAGTGGCAGGCCTTACTGACCTTACGTTTATACTTCCAACCCAGAAAAAAGTTGTGTAGCACAAAAGACCTTTTCAGGACCGTACTTCCTTAAGAGGAACAACGGGGCCTGATAGCCTTTACAGCTTTACATGCTGTAAAGGCTATGCTATCTGAAAAT
>JADFWI010000049.1 GCA_015222985.1 Pseudomonadota bacterium
GAGTATTATGCGGTCTATAAAGCCTATGATATGAAAATACACGGTGGAAAATTGAGCGATAAGCATTGGCAAATTATACGGTTTCTTCGGGAATACTACGAAAAGAATGAGGAAATTCCAACCATTTACGAGACTTGTGAAGCGAATCAGATTAATATTGAGGAACTTGAGCAGTTGTTTCCCGATGGGTATCATCGTGGTGCGGTTAAAATCGCTGGGCTTCGGATGAGATAAATCAACCCTGACCATACAGTGAAGGATAAGGTTAATGCCACCAACCCTGAGAGTCGTATTTAGAAGACTACTTCCAAGGGTTATGTCCAGGGTTACAATGCCCAGGCTGTTGCCACTGAAGATCAGGTAATTGTTGCCTGTAACGTGGTGAACGAGGCTAATGATTTTCAATGGATATCCTTAATTCGTGGTTCCACTATGCTAGCCGCAGTGTTCATTCAACGCCTCCATAATTCTGTTTCGGTTGAATATAATAGCTTGGCGGATCAAAAGGTGGATCATACTTTGGATTTGTCGTATTTCAAGACCGAGAACTAGAGGACTCAAAACCGGATCCTGCCTATTGGTATCTCCAGAGGGGAAAAAGGTGAGTTATTTAGAAGGATCCTAGGACGGTAGTTGCCTTACACGTTACTCAGTACCAGATATGACCGCCTGCTATCTGAGATATTCGAGTAACAGAATACTGCCTCCGCTGCCGAAGAACAGAGCCAGGGCGCGCACAAACGGCTGGTGAGAAAAAGACGCAAAGGCACCCCGGCGGATGGTGTGAATTGAATTGATCAGCAACGCGATCTGTTCGGACTCATCCGTCCTTTCCTCCTTCCGGCCCTCAGACACATTCTCTCCTGTCTCTTTTTGGCCCTTGGCATAGATCTGGTGGATCTGCAACCTCTCTATCGCCTTTTGCCTGGCCTGTTCGGCTGAACGTCGCAGGATTATTGCGCAATAAATAGAGTATGCAAGAGCCAGCATGATGACGACAAACAGACCCAGCGGCAGGTGCCAAGTATCAAAATAGCTGCTCCGTGAGATCAACATCAGAATAATCACCACAAACGGGTAATAAATAAGGTTGCCCACGGCCTCGGTATGTCTTGCAATCACCTGGATGCTTATCCATTCGTTTAAATACCGCGCATCCATCTTGAGCTTGCCAACGAACTTATCGACGATATACTTCGGCCAGACAACCTTTTCCTCTGAGAGGTCCCGGATAAACCGTACGCTTAGCTTGGTGGCGTCCAGCACCAGGAAGATTAGGACTATCAACGAGGGAACGGCCAGCATTAGGAGCACGGCCATATCCACTATAAAGCTCATGAGACCGCGATAGGGAGCAACCGGAGGACCAAAGGTATAAATGATCAGCGCGCATAGGCCGAAATGGACAATGGCAAGGGGGATTACGCGGCGGAGAAATCGTCTCTTTGGGGCACTTTCCTTGCGATAGCTCTCCCAGAGTTCTGCCGCGTTGATGCCGCTTTCAACCTTGCACTTTCTGGTATTAACCCCTCCAAGATAGTCATCTACTTCTTTATTGCCATCCCTCAGGTTGCGGCAACCCCTAAACAGAAACCACAATGCAAGTACGCCGGCCAAAAATCTCAGAAACTCTGTAGGCCAGAGGCTGACGCCTTCAAACAGGGCGACCGGCTCTCCACCGTCAAGCTGGTTGAAGATGATCACGGCAAAGACGACTGCGCCCAGAACCGTAAACGCCATAAGGGCGAGGTGCGGCCATGGGATTCCCTTATAGCTCTGTGAGTACAGGCAAAGGAACAGCACGGCGACCAGACCGATCGGCACCATCTTGTATGGATTGGGAAATGCCTGTTGTGGATGGATGCTCGTGAGGCCTGAAACCGGAAGGCATTCCAGGCATCTTTTGTCTTCACCTCCCTCCTTTCGGATACTGATATCGAAGGCCCCGCTTCGCCCAACCTCATAAATCCTCGGCTGCTTCAGACACACGTCGAAAAACTCCTGCCCCAGGCAGTCTTCCCTGTTGGATAAGGCGATGAGTGTGCTGAAAAAAAAGGAGGTCTGATAGGTGTCCCGGAAGGGGAGGACTTGCTCCTGCAGGTCTGGATGTAGTTCCAGCCCGAAGTTGGAGGCTATGACCAGGTTGTGGGTCCATTCGAATTCCTTTGGATGCAATAGGCTGGCGTCCAGGTCCGTTGTGAAGAAGACCACGCCCGGAAACCGTGGACGCAGGGCCTGGAGCACCAGGAGCTTGTCGTATACGTCGATACCCAGGACCCCGATAGCCTTGATCCCGCCGTGGCCATCGCGTTTCAGCTCCGAATCAAGACGCTTCACCCTCGTAGTCAGTCTCCTAA
>JADFWI010000050.1 GCA_015222985.1 Pseudomonadota bacterium
AGAAGGCGGGCAGACACCAGCAAGAAATCCATACAGTATTAACGCAAGTCCTTTTTTTTCTTCGCCAGGATCCTTTATACCAGCCGTATTTGTACAACGAGATTTTCAATATTGCCGGCCTGGTCCACGCTCGGTCCAGCTACGGCCTGAGAGAAATGGCAGAGTGTAAGTCTATATTGAAACGGGTGGCAAAAAAGGTCCGGGAAATGGATCAACACCTTGTATATGACAGGAAAGCGGCATAGTAGGGTTATCTTTGTTTCGTTGTGTTTGCTTGTTGGCCAGCCCGCCAGACGTACGGCGGGATGAAACCACATCCTTAAATCGTTCTATTCTCATGCCTTATCCACTCAGAACTCACGAATCAACGGTTCAGATTTTCGGTGAACCCTGAACCTCTGAACCCGTGAACGGTTACCCATCCTCAACACGTCAACAGATTGACAGGACCTTTCCCATTTGACGCGCTTTTTCTGTCAGAAAAGGCGAGCGTGTCATTCACAACGGAATTCATTGCTTCTGAAACAGACGGGCCCCTTGCAAGTTAGCCATAAAACTATATGGATTTAAAAGATATTCAAGTCATGTCTCTAATGCTCTTACCGTTTTCGTCCTGCTGACTACCTCCCATTGATCACTCACACCAGCCATTTGATCGAAGTGGCACAAAGGTTGCTGTAATCCTTACCTTGAGATCACGCTATATCACAGGGGAACAAATATGGACATTGCAACCGTTCTCGGAATTGCTTCTGCCTTTGGCCTTGTGCTTGTTGCCATTTTCATGGGCGGAGGCCTCGGCCTTTTTGTCAACGCTCCTTCCCTGATGATTGTGGCCGGTGGAACCCTCGGCACGACCATGATCAACTACCCTTTGAAAGAAGTACTGGGTGTAATCGGGGTTGTGAGGAATGTCTTTTTTTCAAAGGTATCGTCGGCAAAGGATATCATCAAACAATTTGGCGAGTTTTCCAACAAGGCCCGTCGCGAAGGGATTCTTGCCCTGGAGTCTGAGGTAAAAAACATTGATGAGGGGTTTCTGCAGAAGGGTCTTCAACTCTCGATCGATGGGCTGGAGCCCGCCTCGATCAGAGAAATCCTTGAAACCGAAATTTCCTATGTGCGGGATCGTCACAAACTCGGCGCAGAGATCTTTACGACCATGGGGACTTATGCTCCGGCGCTCGGTATGGTCGGCACGCTCATCGGTCTTGTGCAGATGTTGCAGTCTATGAGTGATCCGAGCTCCATCGGACCGGCCATGGCTGTGGCCCTTTTGACTACCTTCTACGGCGCGGTTGCGGCCAACCTTCTTTTTATGCCAATTGCCGGTAAGCTCAAAACCCGCAGCAGCGAGGAAGTCCTTGTCAAGGAGTTGATGGTTGAGGGCGTGATTTGTCTTTCAAACGGAGAAAACCCTCGCATCGTGGAGCAGAAGCTTATGGCGTTTCTCCCTCCAAACCAGCGGGAAGCAGATGCCCAATAGGGATTGAGTCAAATGTCAGGTGAAATGAAACGGAAACAAAGTCAATCTGAGGACGGTCCCAGTCAGGCTGGTATAAGGGTCATGATTGTCAGCCTCTTTATTATTCTCCTGGCATTTTTTATCGTGCTTAATTCGATTGCCGTTGTTGATGAGAGGAAGACCCTTGCGGCATTGGGTTCATTGATAGGAAGCTTTGGGATTTTGCCTGGCGGGCTTTCTGCTTCTAAGGAGGGAGAGGTGAGACTGATTTCCGCAACCCAGGTCCCCATGGCTTCGCGTCAAGCAGAGTCAATGGAGATACCTGATCTGGGCAAGCCAGGCACCGGATCTGTCGCCACACGAACAATGCCGAAGGGGGAGGTAATCAGTATACAGAACCGGGTGCTTTTCGACGAAGCAAGCTACAAAATCGAGCCTGCAGGCTACGATTTTTTGAAGAGACTTTGTAAGATCATCAATGAGGAAGGATACCCTGTTGAGATCACCGGGCATACGGACAGCAGACCTCCGGATGAGAAATCCGTACGTTCCAACTGGCAGCTTTCATCTTTGAGGGCACTTGAGGTCTTAAAGTTTTTTGTGGTCGTTGGCAAGGTCCTTCCGTCACGCCTGACAGCCTATGGCTGCGGGGAGCATAGACCGGTTGCAAGCAACGAGACAAGACAGACAAGGGCGCAAAACAGTAGGGTTGATATTATCCTGGCGCACAGTTCAACCGGAAAGCTCAAAGAGATTATTCAGAAGGACCAATCCGGATTCGTCGTTTTCAAGCGATTTGTGTTTAGCATCTTTGATTAGGCGGGCAGGGCATGGGGAAAAACAACAACGAAAATGATGTCAAGCCGGATACCACCATGTGGATGGTCACCTTCGGGGACCTGCTGATGCTTTTATTAACGTTCTTTGTGATGCTTCTGACCATGTCATCCATGGACACGAAGGCCCTGCAATCCTTCTTTAGTGTTTTTGAGAGTGGCCTTGGTGTTATGGAGTTTTCTGATTTGGCGGCGATAAAGCCCATTAAAGAGCAAAGTGAAATTGTTTCTTCAAAATGCGGTGATCTGTCAATGCTTAGCGCTCTAAATAATCGGCTGGACCAGTTGTTGGCAAAGCGCCATGGAACAGAAGTCGGCAGCCTGGAGACGCTGGAAGACCTCCTTGGCATAGGCCGTGGCAGGGAAACCGATGAAGGCCTTGGAGGCTTGAGGAGTGTTATGGATGTCTCAGAAGATGAACGGGGCGTTGTTATTACAATTATGGCAAATGTACTGTTTGATTCCGGTGCGGCTGAGATCAAACCAGCCATAGTTCCGTTACTCGATACAATTGCCAGATTGCTCGGTGGCGTTTCCAACGAGGTGCTTGTTATGGGGCATGCAGACAATATTCCAATGCGCAGCGGGCGCTACCGTTCCAACTGGGAGCTTTCTCTTTATCGAGCATTGAATGTTCACAGGTATTTTGTGCAAGATAGAGGCCTTCCGCCCAAACGACTTGCCGTTGGAGGATACGGCGATTTGAGGCCGCGATTTTCCAACAGCACAAGACAGGGACGCGAGAAAAACAGGAGAGTGGAGATTATCCTAAAGAAGATATAGTTTGGGCTGTCTATGGATTATAAGAAAATGTTTTTGGGGTAATGATTATCGAAATGAAAATTGAAGAGGCTCTTGTGAAAGGCTCTACTAGCCTGCGGGGATCATGACTGAAAGGAGCGCAACATGGCAGAAGAAGAAAACCTGTCGGTTGATGAAGGTGAAGGTGCAGGGGAGGAGCAGAAAGGCTCCTCCAAGAAGTTCATTGTTATAGGAGTCGCACTAGTCTTATTGGCCGGAGGCGGCTTTGCAGGATGGAAATTCTTTTTGGCTGAAAAATTTTCGGCACAGGACGGCGAGGCGATTGAAGAGAGCGCGGAAACCGCTGAAAGCTCACCCGCGGTCGGGATCATTTATGAAATGAAACCTTTTATTGTTAATTTAATCGGTCAGCAGGGCAAGCGATATCTTAAGACAAAACTCGAACTCGAGGTTGACGGTGAAGCTCTCGAACAAGAGCTTGCAGAACGTGGCTCTCAGTTAAGGGACGCAATTCTCTTGCTGCTGGCAAGCAAGTCCTTTGATGATATCAGTACGCCGGGCGGAAAGATTCAGCTCCGAAGTGAGTTGATTGCCCGGATCAATCAAACTCTGAAAGGGGGCGCTATCCGGACACTGTACTTTACGGAGTTTGTCGTGCAGTAAAGGGGTGGTGGAGTGACTCATGTCAAACGTTTTATCACAGGAAGAAGTCGATAGCTTATTAAAGGGGGTCTCAAGTGGCGAGATTGAGACTGAACCGGATGGCCCTGAGTCTGAAGATGGTGTCATCGCATATGATTTTACTCGTCAGGAACAGATGCTTCGCAACCGAATGCCGAGTTTTGGGATGGTTACGGAGCGATTCGCCACGACTTTCAGGGCCGACCTTTCTGCCATGGTCCGGAAAACCGTAGATATTGAGGCAGAGCCGGTTGATATGGTCAAGTTCGAAGATTATCGTGTTTCCCTGCCTGTCCCTACAAGTCTCCACATCTTTCGAGTTGACCCTCTCGTGGGACAGGCCCTCGTTGTCTTTGACGGTCGTTTGGTTTTTAGTCTGATTGAGTGCTATTTTGGCGGCAAAGGGACAGAACAGGTGAAGATTGAAGGGCGGGACTTCACACCCATAGAGAACGCGATGATTCGGAAAGCCGTCAGGGTCTGCCTGGAGGCTCTCGGCGCAGCGTGGGAGCGCATTTTCAAGGTTAAAATGACGTATGTGCGTTCAGAGGTCAATCCAGAGTTTGCCACGATAGTGATGCCCGGCGACCTGGTTATAGTGAATCGCTTCAATATCGATATCGAGGGGATAGGGGGAAATATGAGCGTGTGCATCCCATATTCCACTATCGAGCCAATTCGTGACAAGTTCTGTGGAGGCCTGCAGGGCGATCAAGTGAATATGGATGCGAAATGGGAAAGGCGCCTGCACGAGAGGATTCGGGAGACGACGGTCGATGTGGGTGTCGAGCTGGGCACAGCGAAAATTACGGCAGAGAGGCTGCTTGATCTCAAGGTTGGCGATGTGATTCAGCTTGAGCAATATGCAACCCAACACCTGATTGGCACGGTGCAAGGTGTTCCGAAACTTGAAGGACGTCCGGGTATCATGAGGGCCAGTCGGGCTATTAGGATAGAAAAACTGAACGTAATGGGTGAGATATAATGTCTGACAAATTTTAAGGAGTGGCCTATGTCCGCTGTGTCGCAAGACGATGTTGATAGCGTTGGATCTGGAAACGATTCAACAGTGGAGGAGCAAAAGGATGAGAGCAGCCCGGATACTTCTCTGGAGACGGCTGAAGCTGCCAACGCACAGGGGGGAACGGAGGGGGCTGACGGGGGCAGGGATTTGGACTTTATCCTCGACATTCCGCTGGAGGTCTCGGTTGAATTGGGCCGAACGCAGATGCTTGTCAATGATTTGCTCCGGTTGGGACAAGGTTCAATTGTCGAATTGAAAAAGCTTGCCGACGAGCCAATGGATATCTATGTGAATGGCAAGTTATTCGCACGTGGCGAGGTAGTAGTTGTCAATGAGAAGTTTGGCATAAGGCTGACTGATATTATTAGTCCCATTGAGAGAGTCAAGACACTGGCGTAGACGGAATTGCCACGCCATTTCATACAAGGCGGCTAAGGTAAGGAATTAGATCACTTGGACGGGTTAAGAGAAACATCGCAGATGATTCAACCCAACCTCTGGGGGGCCGGGCTCAAGACTCTGGCCATGTTGTGTATTGTTATCGGAGTCTTGATACTTGTTCTCTTTCTCATGAAGCGATTTCTGTATCTAAGAAATGGTTCAGGGCAAGGACAGCTCATCAAGATGCTGTCGTCCTATCATGTTACTCCGAAAGAGCGAATTGCCTTGATTGACGTGGCAGGTGAAAAGCTGGTGATCGGCATCACTCCTGCAAACATAACTTGTCTGGCCAAAATTGCAACATCAGAGGCCCTGGAGAGGATTGAAGGGGTAAAACCCCTTCAGGCGGGCCGTGGTCTTTTCGAGAAACTGCTGACGTCGTCCCTCAAAGGCAAAGGCAGATCAAGTGAAAGATAGGATCGATTGGAAGATGCAAAATAAGAAACGCAAAGTGAACCGACACACCGCTTTCATTTTTTATTTTGCACTATTGCTGATGATGCCTGCTATCGCCTTTTGTGCGTCTGTTCCGCTTCCAACGCTCCAGGTGGGCATTGGACAGGCAGAAAATCCGGAACAGGTCTCTGTGTTGCTTCAGGTTGTTGCATTGCTTACTATCCTTTCCCTGGCGCCTGCCATCTTGATTTTAATGACTTCGTTCACAAGGCTGGTCGTGGCTTTTTCGTTCTTAAGACATGCATTGGGCACTCACCAGATGCCACCAAACCAAATCATGATTGGCCTTGCCTTGTTTCTTACTTTTTTTATCATGATGCCGGTGTGGCAACAGGTTAACGAGAAGGCTATCAAGCCGTATATGAATGAAGAGATATCGCAAGCTGAGGCGCTCGAGGCGGCCATGGCGCCGGTCCGCCGGTTTATGTTCAGGCAAACGCGAGAAAAGGACCTGGCGCTGTTTGTCAATATGGCTAAGTTGGACAAACCAAACACGCCGCAAGATATTCCTTCTTCTGTTTTGATACCCGCCTTTGTTGTGAGTGAACTTAAGACAGCTTTTATCATTGGGTTTTTTCTTTATGTGCCATTCTTGATCATTGATATGGTAATCGCGAGTGTTCTTCTTTCAATGGGGATGATGATGCTGCCACCGATAATGATATCCATGCCGTTTAAACTCATTCTATTCGTTTTGATGGACGGGTGGCACTTGATTGTGGGTTCTCTGGTTAAGAGTTTTGTGAGCGGGTGATATGACTCCGGAATTTGTTGTCGGATTTACTCAAGAAGCTATCAAGGTGACGATTCTGGTTGCAATGCCGATGCTGGGCCTTGGGCTTATCGTGGGGTTGGCGGTAAGCATCTTTCAGGCTGTCACACAGATCCAGGAAATGACTTTGACGTTTGTTCCCAAAATACTGGTTGTGCTTTTGGGCCTCTTGTTTTTCTCTAACTGGATGCTACAGCAACTGATCGACTTCGGACAAAACTGTATCACACAAATACCGACATATATTAGATGACAGTGGAATAATGAAATGGTGGCATAATGGACCTTCTGGGCCTTTCACCTGACCAGTTCAAATCATTTGTTCTGATTCTGATCCGGATCAGTATTGTATTGTTTATGTTGCCCATTTTTGGAGGGCGCATGCAGCCAAACGCTGTCAAGGCAGGGCTTGCCTTGCTGATCAGCATCGTCCTCTTTCCGGTCGTTCGTCCGGATCCAACCCTGTTTCCGGAAGGCCTGCTGGCTGTCGTAAGGCTTATCCTTTCTGAGTTGGTTTTTGGGCTTGTTGTTGGTTTGATCCTGCGATTGTTTTTTGCCGGGGTCCAGTTAGGGGGGCAGCTCATCGGGTTTCAGATGGGATTTGCTATTGCTAACATTCTTGATCCCGAGTCAGGGGCGCAGGGTTCCATTTTGGCCATGTTAGGTTACTGGGTTGCCATTTTGTTTTTTTTGCTCCTGGATGGCCACCATATTTTACTAAAGACGCTGGTCGAAAGCTTCTCTATTGTCGAGGTGGGGTCATTGGGTTTGCATGATGGGCTCTTTGGCAGGATGTTAGAGGTTTCAGCGGATATGTTTGCGATGTCCATTAAAGTGGGCGCTCCGGCCATAACTGCGCTGCTTTTGACAAGCGCTTCATTTGGAATCATTGCCAGGGTGGTGCCACAGATGAACATCCTTATTGTTGCCTTCCCGCTAAAGATAGTTGTTGGGCTGTTCTTTTTTGGCCTTTCATTGGAGGTCCTTCTTTGCTTTATGAAACGGTATCTTGTGGAATTTGAAGGCGTGTTGAGGATCGTAATGAATTTGATGAAGGTGTAAGCATTGGCAGAAGGGGATTTCCAGGACAAAACCGAAAAACCGACCGGCAAGAAGCGGTCTGACGCAAGAAAAAAAGGACAGGTTGCAAAAAGCCGTGAGGTGAGCTCCGTGGCTGTGCTCTTGGCCGGGCTTTCAACGCTTTATCTGTTTGGCTCCTTTATGTACGGTCACATAAGGTCCGTGATGGAGAAAAGCTTTTCCATGGTCTCGCAGCCCACTTTGGGCTTATCGGGGGTTTTGGTTCTTGGCCAGGATGTCGTGCAAAGCTTTATCATAATAGTGGCCCCGGTGATGGCAGCCGGGGTCATAGTTGCTGCCCTATCGAATCTTCTTCAGGTGGGTGTGATGTTTACCTTTGAGCCGGTTATGCCGAAGTTTTCCAAAATAAGTCCTCTCAAGGGGTTGGGACGGCTTTTTTCCAAACAATCCTTTATGGAGCTGTTTAAGTCCGTGGCAAAACTTGCGATAGTTGGCGTCATCGCCTACTGGACGGTTAAAGGAGAGATGGGCCGGTTTCTGGACCTTGGAGGGATGAGCGTTGCGGCGATCGCCTTATAT
>JADFWI010000051.1 GCA_015222985.1 Pseudomonadota bacterium
AAGCTGAAGTGTGATCGCATCTATTTGTCTTTGCACCCTTGCCTGGTTCGTGATCCTCCTTGTTGCATGCTCCTAATCTTGTACTGGCCAGTATACCGCCGATCCCGGGTAGATGATACTCGATTCTTTTTGTCAACTTTAGAGACAAGGTCTTATGAAGATTCTCCACTAGGTATCCCTATGCAAGGGTAGCTACACCCATCTTTCCCAAAAGGAAGACATGGCAATTCCCTGTTTGAGCTCTTACCGTGATTTGATCGGTACTTGTTGGCGAAATGGCGGTTCGGTCCCGTGCGTGCGTGTTGACAAGGACCTGCTTTTCTGCTAGACTGGTGAGACTGGTATTACCAATGTCGTAGACGGTATCCAGTTTCTCGAGACGATAGGTGATCTAAGTTGGTGATGCTGAGGGAGGAGAGCTGAGGGTATCCTGTTGGTAATAGCATCTCCACTCTTGTTCCTTGCCGTGTTGGTTCGAGATTCGTTCCCCGATATGAACACTAAGCTCGGGAGGTGGTAGTGGAGAGAGAAGTTGTACAGCACAGCACTGTTTGTCCCAAATGTTTACAGTAATTAAGGAGGTAAGGAGAAATGCAAAGCAAGAGAATCGCAGCGTATGTGGTGCTTTTTGTAGGGTTGATGCTGGTGTTTTCATCGTTGATAACGGTTGCCCAAGCTGCCGATCGTGCCACCAAAGAGGAAAATAGCACGACGCTAGTCGTTGCCGAAACTACAAGTCCACCGACTCTGAGCACATTCACCACTACGTGGACCACAGAGCCACTGGAAGACATACTAAACAAACTAGTCTCTCGTGATGCTGAGTTGAACTACCGTGACGACATCGCACAGTCGTGGGAAGTTAGCGCGGACGGCTTGGTTTGGACCTTTACCCTGAAACCCGGGGTCATGTTCCACGACGGTACACCCTGCGATGCCGAAGCTGTTGCCTGGAACATTGAAACCATGCGCGACGGTGGAGCATCGTCGTACCTCTACTCGGCAGTCACGGACGCGGTCGCGGTCGATCCTGTGACGTTAAAGCTCATCCTCAAGAATCCTTTTCCAAACCTGCTCTATAACGTGAGCAATAGCTTCTCAGGGATCAACAGTCCCACCGCGGTCGAGAAATATGGAGAGGATTATGGGGTAAGCACAGTCGTGGGGTCGGGGCCGTACATCTTCAAGGAGTGGGTAAAGGGGGATCATATCACCCTCGAGAGGAACTCGGACTACGCCTGGGGACCGTCTTGGATGTCGAACCAGGGGCCCGCTTATTTCCAGACGGTGATCTACAAATTTATTCCCGAGGCCGTCACGAAGACGATGCTCCTCCAAGCGGCTGAGGTGGATGTCGTCAACGAGGTGGATGCCACCGCCATATCCGCCTTTGAAGCAGACCAGAATGTAACCATTAGCATTACTTCTGGAAAACGGCTCATATACATGGGGCTGAACGTAACAAAACCACCGTTTGATGATGTGCGGGTACGGCAGGCGATGAGTTACATCGTGGACAGAGAGTCGATTACCGAGAATGTGTTCCACGGTGCCGGACTGCCAGCCTATAACTTCCTCACCCCCAACGTGCAGCCGCAGGTGGAAAGCCCGTATTCCTACGATGTACAGAAGGCTAACGCCCTGTTAGCTGACGCGGGGTGGACAGAGAACGCCGATGGCATTCTAGAAAAGAACGGACAGCAATTCGCGATCATCCTATGGACGGAATCAATAACGGACCGGGTACAGATTGCCACCGTCCTGCAGAGTGAAATGGCAGCAGTCGGAATCAAAGCGACGATTCAGCAATTCGATTCTGGCTCCTATGGCGACATGTTCAAGACCGGAGAGCAGCAAGCGTTTATCCGGCTTTACGGTTGGGACGACATGGACATACTGGAGTGGTTCTACAACAGCAAGCGAATCGCTAGAGGAACGAATAAGACGAGGACTAATAATACGCTCCTCGATTTCTTGTTTGTGAAGGCGGAGGCGATGCCCACGCTCGAAGACAGGACCTTTGTTTATCGGTTGGTGCACGAGTACCTGCTCGACCAATCCGCATGGGTTCCCATCTTCTATCCAGCCCAGGTCAGAGCTTATAGGGCTGACCTTGGCGGCTACAACGCGACACTGGACCACGTTTATATACTCGACCTCTACAGGAAGTAACGCGTAATAAGAGAGGGGATAACATACGCCATGGGGCACCTATCCCCTCTCTATGTTTGTATTGCCGATCAGTTTAGAGCAGCCTCAAACAGATCGTCTCGTGTGGGGAGGCAGGGAGGCGGAGGTCAGGCTTGAGTATCTATCAATATATTCTCAAACGGGTTCTCGTGATGCTCCCGGTTCTTCTGGCGGTGACGATCATCGTTTTCTCGATTCTCCACCTTGTGCCAGGGGACCCGGTGTACTTGGCCCTTGGGGAGATGGCGTCGCAGCAAGCATATGATCGCATGCGGGCTGAGCTAGGTTTGGATAGACCTCTGTATATTCAGTATTTTTCTTTCCTTGGCCGACTGTTTCACCTTGACCTGGGAACATCCACTATTTATCGAGAGGACGTTAGCAAATTACTGGCAGGAAGATTACTAAATACGCTTGAATTAACTGGAAGTGCTTTGATTTTGTCTTATTTTTTTGCCATCCCCTTGGGCATGCTGGCTGCTGTTAAACGGAATACGGTGATCGACTACCTCAGCATGGGGCTTGCCATTGCCGGGGTATCCATCCCCAGTTTTTGGCTCGGGTTCCTCCTCATTTCCCTATTTGCGATACAACTTCATTGGTTTCCCATCGCCGGATATGGCGGCATCAAGTACCTTGTCCTGCCTGCGGTGACGCTCGGTTTTGGTGGGGCGGCACAGGTTGCGCGGATGACGCGATCGAGCCTCCTTGAGGTCATAAACCAAGATTACATTCTAACCGCTAAAGCAAAGGGACTTCGTTACGGAACTGTGATCACGAAGCACGCTCTTAGGAATGCATTGATCCCCATTGTCACGTTGTTGGGCCTGCGGGTGGGCTGGTTGATCGGCGGAGCCGTGGTAATCGAGATCGTCTTTCTCCGGCCCGGCGTTGGCCGGTTGCTCGTGACCGCGATCTACATGCGGGATTTTCCCGTCGTGCAGGGGGTCACTCTCATACTGGCAGTAACAGTTATCTTGGGGAATCTCCTCGCGGATATCCTCTACGCCGTCATAAATCCTAAGGTGCATTATTGATGGAGAACTGTAAATGAAGAAGCATAAGCTATTCTTCAACTTTTTTAGAAGCACAAATGCCATTATTGGTGGTGTGATAATAGTTCTTTTTCTCCTGACGGCGCTCCTCGCTCCTCACCTTGCCCCCAAGCCTCCCAATGCCCTGTCGCTGAAAGATGCGCTCACCTCTCCGCGCCGGGAATATATATTAGGAACCGATGAATTTGGTCGTTCTATCCTGAGCCGGATCATCTTTGGTGCCCGGGTTTCCCTAAACATTGCGCTCATTGCCTCGGCCGTTGCCCTAGGTATTGGGGTACCGTTAGGTGCACTCGCGGGTTACTACGGCGGGTGGTTCGATTCCATCGTGCAGGGATTGGTCGATTTAACCTGGGCCTTCCCTACCATCCTTGCCGCTCTTGCCATCATGTTCATATTGGGGACCGGCCTTCACAGTGTAATGATCGCGGTTGGCGTGGTCTATTGGGCGGGATACGCGCGGATAACCCGGGGCCAGTTCCTAGCGTTGCGAGAAGAGGAATATGTGCAAGCGGC
>JADFWI010000376.1 GCA_015222985.1 Pseudomonadota bacterium
AAGAGCGGCGTTTTTCGTCTGCCCAATAAGCTCCTCCATGCGGTCAACAGTCTCGTTGGTCCTTTGAACCAACTGGTCCATTGCATCCTTTTCGCTACTCATTTTGCCCCTCACTGTCAGATCTCCTTCGGAAACCCTCTTCAACATATGCGAAAGGTCTTCGACCCTGTTCTGTAATTTCTCCTTTTTTTCTTCTTCCTTAAGAAAAGAATTCTTGAGTATAGATTCTGCCCTGACCTCTTTGGATATATCGCGCATAATTTCAAACCCGCCCAGGATCTTGCCGGAAGAGTCCAATAGGGTAGCACCACTCGCCATGATGGGGACTTCTTTGCCTTCAGCGTTTTTCAGGGTGACCTTCTGACCAGCGGCAACTTTTCCTGTTTGCATGGCCTTTTTTATAGGGCATGACGTGCGGCACATATCGCTGTTGAATACCTCTTCACAGGTTCTCTTGCCCTGAACCTCCTCAGGCCGGACACCGGCAAGTTTGGCAGCCTCATCATTTATGTAGGTTATCTTCATATCAGGATCGACCATAAGAAAGGCATCTGTGATGCCCCGGCTGAGGCTGTTGGCATATTCTATGCGGTCGCGGATGTTCTTGATCATCTGGTTGAGATTCCGAGCTAACCTCCCAATGGAGTCCCGGGAATCATCGTGGACTTCGACGCTGATATCGCCTGCCGAGACCTGGTCCGTTTTTTCTGCCAGGTACTTGATACGCCGGGTTATCAGTCGATTAAACAGGAAGTTTATGACAAGTATGATCCCGATGATCTCCACAGCAGAAAACATGATTTGGCGATTTCTGGCTGCGGCAAGCGACGTATAGACCTCTGTTACGGGGTGTTTCACAACCATGGCACCCAGCACTTTTTGACTTGTCCCGTGGCAGTGATGACAACTGCTTTCGTTCAAAAGGGGCATTATGGTGACTAAGAAGTCCTCCTTATCCCCAATTTCCGTAAAGGATTCTTTAGGCGACAGACCTGTGCTTATGGCGTCGCTAAGGGCTTTTTGGGTATGTTTTTCCCACAAATAGTGCGTGATGCTGGAATTAATGCGGTCCTCTTCTGAGGCATAGATGATGGTGTTGCGGAAATCCGATATATAGACCTCAACGCCTTCCATGTGCTCTTTGATGTCTTTCAGTTGAGCTTCAACTGTCTTGCTGTCCCCAACTGACATGGGATATCTGATGGCACCGTAAGTATTTTTGAGCAGGCTTTGGCTCGATTGTGCTATCTGATTCAAGACACTTTTAGTAGAAAAAGACAGGGCCTCATAAAGGAACAAGCCGGTAAATACTCCGACCACCATGATTGTTGCCACAAGGATCTTGACACGAAGTCCAGTTCTTTTTAGCAGTTTATCTATACAATTTATCATGACTTCACCTCTACGGATTATGAAATCGGATGCTTAATGTATGAATTGAGCTTGTATAATTATCCAACCCCTTCAAAGGGATGCTGGAAAAATATTTCTTCGAATCCCAAAAGATCCAAGACGAGTGAGACCGAGCCATCGCCCATAATGGTGGCACCGACAATCCCCTTTACGGTGCGGTAGTTTGTCTCCAGGCTCTTAACAACAATCTGTCGCGGTTCCAGCACTTGCTCCACAGGTATGCCGAAGGCCTTTCTCCCTGTATCCACAAAGACCAGCGCAGAAGTGTTGTCACCTGCAGAAGGCACACCTGTATTAAGAATTTTTGCTATATCTACAAGAGGAAGATAATCATCGTGGAATGGGTACACCCTTTCCTCGGCTCCGAACCTTTTGACGAGGCCCTTGTCGAACCTTTCGGTTCCAAGAACAGCTTGCAGTGGTACCAAGTATGA
>JADFWI010000052.1 GCA_015222985.1 Pseudomonadota bacterium
GGCATATGTGTGATATTCCGAGGATTATTTTTTGAGCATAACGCAGAGATTGGGCAAAAAGACCATTTATGGATGGACACTAAATAGGCAAAATGTGATAACTCCGACTGTTTTGCAAGGCGATTCATGATTTCCAGATTCCTCACCCTCAAATCCCGTGCCAAGCCCGGAAGGCCAACCAATGTTCTAATATTTATGACCAGTTGTCTCACATGCATTGAGTCCTGGCGTAGAATTGTTTGCACCTTACCAGTAAGAGCATAGGTAAGAATTTCCCTAATGTTGCATAAACAACATGGCAACAGAGGATCTACAGCATCCTCGGCTTTTGCAACGTTAGGGTTTCCTGTCGTGCACATATGCCTTGCAATCCTTCGGGGATAGTACTAAGTGCAGATGCAAATGAGGTTTTGTTCTTGTTACGGGCCTTGGGAAAAACAGCCAGGCACGGGTTTGGGGAAGGAGCTAACATGGCAAAAAAAAAGAAACGGGTAACAAGAAAACAACTTCTTAAAGAGCCGGATGAGTTTCTGACTTTTTCGGCCAAAATGATCCAGTTTGCAACAGAGAACCAAAGACGGATTTGTTATGCCTTGATCGGTTTGGTTGTTGTTATGCTCGTTTTGGGGGCATTTCGATATTTCTCGAATCTGTCAGAACGCAAGGCCTATGCTCTATTTGAGGAAGGGCTTGTTCACTATCTTGGGCAAGTTTCCGGGGGGAAGTCAGCCCACTTTGAAGAGGCAGCCAAGGCAAAATTTGCCGAGGTTCTCCGTAATTATCCATCAACAAAGGGTGCTCAACTCAGCTTACCGTTGTACGCTGACATTAACTACAAGGAGGGTTTGTACGATGAGGCCATTGAGCTTTACAAGGGGGCGCTTGAGGCTTTTTCAGAAGAAGGCTTCCAACAGCTCATGTGGAACGGCCTGGCATATGCTTACGAAGGGAAAGGAGATTACAGATCTGCGGCCCAGTGTTTTCAGAAGTTGACTCACTCTGAAAGTGGATTCATGAAGGCGGGGGCCTATTTCAACCTGGGGCGTATTTATGAGGCCTTGAACAATCGGGAAAAGGCCATGGAGGCATACAACACGGTTGTCACTGAGTTTCCTGGCTCTGTCCACGGCAAGATAGCCGAAGAAAAGGTCCTTGGCCTCAAAGGGTAGATTTTTCTTGACACAATGAGAAAAATCCAATAATAGTTCAAAAATGATGAAACAGCACGGTTTTTTTGCGGATTTTGCGAAGGCCTTTTTTGGAGGTTTCCTCTTCTTTTTTAGGAAGCCTGCCCATGGCTCTTCCTAGGTCTGAAGCCGGCTGACAGATAGAGACCATGGGTAAGGCGAAGGTGAGGACCCCATGGTTTTTTTGTGTCCACAATTTAAAAAGGCCATGGGGCTTGGCTCCATGGCCTTTTTTGGGCCGCCACGGTGGCTTGCCGTAAAAGAACCGGGTGGCGCGGGAACAGTACTCTGTAGAGGAGGTATCAGAAATGATTTTCGATGAGGAGTTTGAGACCCTGCCAAGGGAGGCCCTTGAAGCCATTCAGTTAAAAAGGCTCCGGGACCTGGCAGAAAGGGTGTACGCCACTGTTCCTTTTTACAAAAAGGCGTTTGATGAACAGGGGGTGAAACCAGACGACATTAAGTCCCTCGAGGACTTGCCCAAGCTCCCCTTTACCATGAAACAGGATTTGCGCGACAATTATCCATTTGGCATGTTTGCCACGCCAATGGAAAACGTGGTACGGATCCACGTCTCCTCCGGCACGACAGGCAAGCCAACGGTGGTGGGCTACACGCGTCGGGACATTCGTACATGGTCAGAGCTCATGGCTCGCACGCTGGCAGCCGCAGGCGCACACAAAGGCGATATTGTCCATAATGCCTACGGGTACGGGCTCTTTACCGGTGGCCTTGGCTTCCATTACGGCGCTGAAAGACTGGGGGCTTCGGTGATTCCCGTGTCTGGGGGCAACACAAAGCGACAGATTTTGCTCATGAGAGATTTTGGGGCCACGGTCATCACCTGCACACCTTCCTACGCCCTTCGCCTGGCCGATGTGGCGGCCGAGGAAGGGGTTGATTTTAAGGCGCTAAAGTTCAGAGTCGGGGTTCTCGGCGCTGAGCCCTGGACTGAGAATATTCGAAATGAAATTGAAAGCCGGCTTGGTCTTGATGCTGTGGATATCTATGGCCTGAGCGAGGTCATGGGGCCCGGCGTGGCAGTGGAATGTGTGGAGGCCAAGAAAGGGCTGCACATTTTTGAAGATCATTTCATTGCCGAGATTATCAATCCGGAAACCGGCGAACCCCTCCCGTACGGGGAGCCCGGAGAGTTGGTCTTTACCACGCTTACCAAAGAAGCTTTTCCGCTCATTCGGTACCGGACCAGAGACCTCTCTGTGTTGCATCGCGAACCCTGCAAATGTGGCAGAAACCTGGTCCGCATGGGACGGATCACGGGGCGTTCTGATGACATGCTCATCATTCGAGGTGTGAATGTTTTTCCGTCCCAGATAGAGAGTGTTCTTATGGCCAGAAAGGAAGTGGCGCCCCACTATGTATTGATCGTTGATCGCAAAGACCGCATGGACACACTGGAAGTAAATGTTGAAATCAACGAAGAGATCTTTTCCGATGCCGTGAAGGATCTTCAGAATATGGAACGGGACATTGAAAAGGACATTAAGGATCTGCTGGGGGTGTCATGCAGGGTTCACCTGGTAGAACCCAAGACCATACAGCGCAGCGAAGGAAAGGCCAAACGAGTTATAGACAAACGCAAGACTTAGGAAAGGAGGGAATCATGCGAGTCGAACAGATATCCATATTTCTGGAAAACAAGGCGGGCAGGCTCGCCGAAGTCACCCGGGTGCTGTCAGGGGCAGGAGTGAATATCCGGGCCCTTTCCTTGGCCGACACATCTGATTTCGGCATTTTGCGTCTAATCGTTAACGACAACGACAAGGCCAAGACAGTTTTGAAAGAGCACGGTTTCACCGTGGGAAAGACTGACGTCGTAGCCGTGGAGGTGGAAGACAGGCCGGGAGGGTTGAGCCACATACTGGGTATTCTTAGCGAGCAGAGTGTCAATGTGGAATACATGTATGCGTTTGTTCAGCACAGTGGCAAGAACGCAGTCATCATCTTCCGTTTTGATGATATTGATACCGCAGTCAAACTCCTTCAAGAAAACAATGTAAAAGTCCTTGAAGGCAAAACCGTATACACGCTGTAGGTGTCCATGGTGGCCACCCGCAAAATCCCATGAAAAGGAGGACAACAGCAATGAAGGCAAATCGTAGTGTTGGCAAAGGGGCGGTGTGTTTGTTGGCCGCCGTGGTTTTGGCGACTTTCATCCTGATACCCGTGGTGCAGGTGTCTGCTGCTGAGGCTTACAAGGTGGGGGCGGTCTTTTCAGTGACCGGGAGGGCCTCTTTTTTGGGCGACCCTGAAAAAAAGACCGCTGTAATGCTCCAGGAAGAGATCAACAAGAAAGGTGGTATCAACGGTCATCCTTTGGAGCTAGTCATCTATGACGATGAGGGAGACTCGACCAAGTGTGCCCTTGCCGTCCGGAAGCTGATCAGCCGGGACAAGGTTTGTGCGATTATTGGCCCCTCTCTGAGCGGCCTTTCTCTGGCCGTGCTTCCTGAGGCGGAAAAGCACAAGATACCGCTAGTGTCATGTGCCGCCAGTTACAAGATTGTGACAAAAAATCCCGAGACCGGTGAACAGTGGAAGTGGGTCTTTAAGACCCCGCAGTCCGACAGCATGGCAGCAGAGGCCATTTACACCCACATGAAGAAGCACGGGATCTCAAAGATTGCCATCCTGTCGGTTACGACAGGCTTTGGAGCAAGCGGTCGCAGTGAATTGTTGCGCCTTGCGCCCCAGTTCGGCATGACCATCGTGGCAGACGAGAAATACGGTCCAAAGGACACGGACATGACAGCCCAGCTCACCAAGATTAAGGGATTGGCCCCCCAAGCCATTGTGAACTGGTCTATCGGCCCGACACAGGTGGTAGTGGTGAGAAACTGGAAAGAACTGGCCATGACCAATGCCACCTTATATCAGAGCCATGGTTTTGGAAGCCGAAAAAACATTGAACTTGCCGCAGGGGCCGCCGAAGGTGTGTACTGTCCACTGGGGGCCTGCAATATTGCTGAAGTGCTTCCAGCAGCTCATCTACAGAAAAAGGTCACCATGGAATACCTTAAGGCCTATAAGGCAAAGTATAACGAAGCCGTGTCATCCTTTGGAGGTCACGCCTGGGATGCCCTTGCTCTGGTGACCAAAGCCCTGGGAGCCGTGGGCTCGGACAAGGCCAAGATCAGGGATTATCTGGAGAACCTCAAGGGCTTTGTAGGACAACATGGCGTATTTAACTTCTCGCCCAAGGACCATAACGGTCTTACTAAAGAGGCCTTCCAGATGGTTGTGGTAAAGAACGGAGACTGGGCATTGACCGATTAATCGGTTGGGCCGGTTAGCCAGTTGGCCGGTTTTGCCCGTTCACGTAACTTGTCAATAAGCTTGTTTGAGCCTATCTGTTGCACAGGAGTGGAATGATACGAAAGATCATTGATCGATTGATTAGATATCTGAGGGCTGATTGGCCAACTGCCGCACCTACTGGCATAACGGGCGAACAGGCACAACGGGCATAACCGGCTTAACCAAGAACATGGAAGAGATCTCTTTTTCAAGCCAGCTTCTTCAGTACGCCATAACCGGTGTCACTATCGGGAGCATTTATGCCATGGTGGCTATCGGGTTTAACATTATTTACAATGTTACCGAGGCCATCAATTTTGCCCAGGGCGAGTTCGTCATGCTGGGGGGGCTGGTTATGGTATTTTTGCGGGTTGCCGTGAATATCCCGGTGATATTTTCCCTGCCCCTTACGATCATGCTGGTTACAATGGTGGGCATTCTTCTGGACCGACTGGCCATCAAGCCCCTTTCCAAACCATCGGTTCTTGCCATGGTCATTGCCACGATTGGGGCGTCTTTTTTTATCAGAGGAGCCGCCATGATGCTTTGGGGGAAGAACCCTTTTGACTTGCCCCCTTTTTCGGGCCGAAACCCTATCTCTTTTCTGGGGGCCGTCGTGCAACCTCAGGGCCTGTGGGTCGTTGGTTTTCTGTTAGTGGTCGTGGTCGTGCTAACTCTCTTTTTTGACCGCACCATTCTTGGAAAAGCCCTCAGGGCCTGTGCCGTGAATCCGAGCGCATCCAGCCTCGTTGGCATAAATGTCAAACATATGGTCCTTGTCTCCTTTGCCTTGAGTGCGGCAATTGGCGCCCTGGGCGGGATCGTGATAACGCCGATATCTCTTATGGAATACGATAGAGGCGCCATGCTTGCGGTGAAAGGATTTTCGGCTTGTGTTCTTGGCGGTATTGGGAGTTTTCCGGGAGCTGTGACCGGCGGTCTCCTTATCGGCTTGATAGAGTCCCTTGGGGCCGGGCTTGTCTCTTCCGGATACAAGGATGTTTTTGCTCTTTTGCTTTTGCTTTTTGTTCTGTTTGTGAGACCGAGCGGTTTGTTGGGAAATGCGGAGGTGAGCAAAATAAGGAAGTTTTGACCTCACGGTGTGGGAACTTTTTTGCGAAGTAGTGATGACGAGGAGTTACGGGTTGGCAAAAAACAGGAGCGCTGTGCATCTGACAATCTTTGGGGGGTGTCTGTTTCTATTTCCTTTGCTTGCCCGATGGATCAGTTTTTTAGAGCATTACGTGGATGTCATGGTCTTTGTAGGTATCTATAGTCTTGTAGCCGTTGGGCTTTGTCTTCTCATGGGCTATGCAGGCCAGATATCCCTAGGCCATGCCTCGTTTTTCGGGTTGGGGGCCTACGTTTCAGGTATCATAACGGCCAAGTATGGCGTGAACCCATGGTTTTGCATCCTCCTTGGCATGGTGGTCTCCGGGGGTGTTGCTTTCATAATTGGCGCCCCATCTTTGAGGCTGAGAGGGCACTACCTTGCCATGGCTACCCTGGCTTTTTGCATAATTATCACGATCATCTTCAATGAGTCCATAGCGTTTACAGGAGGTCCTGACGGGCTGGCTTTCATTCCGGGCATTAGCATTATGGGGTATGCTCTCGATTCGGTCGTGAAATACTACTTCTTTGTGTGGAGCGTGGTTCTCATGGTGCTGTTGCTTTGTCTTAACATCATCCAATCAAGGGTGGGCCGAGCCCTGCGGTCAATACACGGCAGCGAGTTGGCAGCCAGCGCCGTTGGGGTGAACGTTGCAAAATACAAGATCTATGTTTTTGTGCTGTCTGCCGTGGTGGCCTCGGTTGCCGGCAGCCTGTATGCCCATTATTTGAACTTTATCAACCCTGCGAGCTTTGATCTCTTTGTCTCCATCAAACTTCTTATTATGATCATCCTGGGGGGCATCTACAGCCTTTGGGGGGCCATCCTGGGCGCCGTGCTTATCACCTTTCTCAGCTATGAATGGCTACACTATTTTGGAGAAGCCGAGGTCATGGTGTACGGGGCCATTGTATTGATCATTGTGATTTTTCTCCCGGGCGGGGTGGTAAGCATACCCGAAAAGGTCAGAAGCCTGTGCAGGGGCTCAAAGCTCAAAGTTGAAGGGTGAAAGCCAGAGGCTCAAAGCTGAAAGCTCAAAGGCCAATACGTCCTCTGCACCTCTATCACGTCTTTTACAATGGGGGGTATTGTCCCTTGTTCAAGGGACTCCAAATCGTCCTTGGTCAGTATGGTTTCCCGGGCAAGTTCCTTAAGTACCGCCTTGACTGATTCTCGAAGTCCTTCCAGGTGATAGCCTCCCTCGAGAGTAATGGCCAGGCGGCCAGAGCAATATGTTTGGGCAATCTCCATGATAACACGAGTAAGGGCAGCATAACCCTTTGGTGTGACCTTCATCCCCCCCAGGGGATCATCCACATAGGTGTCAAACCCAGCAGACACCAGGATAAACTCAGGCTGGAATGCGCTTGCAATAGGAGTGAGGATCTGTTTGAAGATTTGGAAAAAATCCGTATCTCCGTGGCCCGGCCATAACGGGACATTGACGGTATAGCCCTTGCCCTTGCTCTGTCCCACTTCCGCGAGATCGCCGCTTCCCGGATAGTAAGGGAACTGGTGTGTGGAAAAGTAAAGGACAGCGGGTTCTTCATAGAAGCTGTTTTGAGTGGCGTTACCATGATGCAGGTCCCAATCCACGATGAGTACTCTCTTAACCGAATGGATGTTCATGGCATAGAGGGCGCCGCAGGCCACATTGTTAAAGAGGCAAAAGCCCATAGCGCGGTCACGTTCTGCATGATGTCCCGGGGGTCTTACCAGGGCAAAACCGTTTCTTACAGTGCCGTCAAAGATCTTGTCAACGAGGCAGAGCAGACCGCCAACTGCCAGTTCAGCCGCCTGAAAGGACAGGGGGGTTGTTTGGGTATCAGGGTCGAGAGACGAATGGGGCTTTCCGTCTGTGGCGGCGACCCTTTGGATGTGAGACTCGCTGTGGACCCAGGCAAGCTCCTCGCAGGTGGCTGCACGGGGCGAGATTGCAACGAATTTTTCAGCCATCTCTGCCTCATCCAGCATGTCATAAATCACTCCCAGACGCTGTGGGCTTTCAACATGGGGATAACCGGCAAGGTGCTGTTTGTAAATGTCATGGCGGACCACGCCCGTGCTTGACGACATGATGCCTCACTTGATTTCTCGGTCCCTGGTTACTGATGAGTTGATTACGCATTTAAATCTGTAACATGCTGGCTTGTAACCCGCAACACCTAACGTATCAGGGTTCCGTCATTCTCGAAGGTAGTCCTGTAAAATTATAGAGATTGTTGCCAGATCGATTTTTTGTAAATTCGAAATTCGAAGCACGAAATCCGAAACAAATCCGAATGACCAAAGCACCAAATTCAAAAATAAAAGCA
>JADFWI010000377.1 GCA_015222985.1 Pseudomonadota bacterium
AGAAGGTGGGGGAGAAAATCTGCATTTTTGATAACCTCAATCCAAATGGACCGCTGCTGATCGGAACATCTGAAGAGGTGGCAGCCGAGACCCGTGCCCATCTGGAAAAAGCCAAAGGCATGTCGGGATATATTTTTTCCACATCCGGTACTTCATCTCCCAATACACCCAAGGAAAACTACCTGGCCATGAATCGTGAAGTACTGAACTTTCAGTGGTCTTAAGCAACAGATAGGGGCCTAAGAGCTCATCAATTACAAAAACCTCAAAAGAAAAACAAGGAATTGTACTATGTTAACAAGTCATTTCAGTGCCCAGATTAGGCCAAAGTTACAACTTCTTAGCCAGGATCAGATAAGGCAGATCCATTCTGCTTCACTCGAAATCCTGGAGATAACAGGAGTTCGGGTCATGCTGCCGGAGGCGCTTGACCTTCTGGAAAAAGCAGGGGCGTGGGTGCTTTCTGAAAACAGGGTGAAAATACCCTCTTACCTTGTGGAGGAAGCGCTTCGTTCCGCTCCATCACGAATTACAGTCTATGATCGAAATGGCAGTCCCGCAATGAATTTCGAGGGCTTCAATACCTATTTCGGCCCGGGTACGGATACCACATCCGTCATGGATATAGAAACCGGGGAGCGGCGCCCGGCAAAGGGTCAAGACGTTGCCCGCGTGGCCAGATTATGTGACGCACTGCCCAATATCGATTTTGTTGCTTCCATGGGTGGGGTTTCATCGGATGAGTGCGATCCGAGCCTTTCAGATCGCCACAATTTTGCTCTCATGCTAAGCAACACAACAAAACCACTTCTTTTCACAGCATGGAGCCTGGAAGGGCTCAAGGATATTCACAGTATGGCTTCAGTCGTGTGCGGCGGTGACAAAGCATTAGAGCAAAAGCCATTTTTAGTCCATTATGCCGAACCGATCACACCGCTGCAACATGTCACCGAATCGATGCAGAAATTGTTGTTCTGCGCTGAAAAGCGGATTCCGTGTGCGTATGTCAGCGCGCCGATCATGGGTGCAACCTCGCCTGCAACCATAGCCGGGACTATTGCCCTTCAGAATGCTGAATTTCTCAGCGGCCTGCTTATTGCCCAACTTAAGCGCAAGGGAGCCCCGATCCTGTACGGCGGTGGAGGGACACCCATGGATATGAAGACCTCAGTCAATATTTACTGCGGCCCTGAAGCTTTTTTGGTTCATGTGGCCAACAAGGAGATGGCAACATATTATGGCCTTCCGGACTTTAACACCGGCGGATGTTCTGACGCAAAGGTTCTCGACCAGCAGGCAGGCGCCGAAGCTTCCCTGTCGCTGATGCAGGCCGCCATGGCAGGCAGCAGTTTGGTCCACGATGTCGGATACCTCGAATCAGGTCTGACCGCATCTTGCGAAATGATTGTCCTTGCAGATGAACTGATCGATATGATCAAGCATATCTTAAAGGGTGTGACTGTGGATGCGGAGAGCCTGGCCTTAGATGTGATAGACAAGGTCGGTCCTGGGGGAAACTATCTTCAGGAAGAACATACAATGCAACATTTCAGGAGCGTCTGGTACCCTGGACTATTCGATCGCGCGAATCACAAAAGATGGACTGATAGCGGGGGAAAGGATCTGTTCAAGGTTTTGAACGAGAAAGTCAAAACAGTTTTAGAAAAACACAAGCCCGAACCTTTGGCTGAAAATGTAGAAAAGGCCATGGAAAAAATTCTCGGGGCGAAAATTTGTGTTGTATAGGCCGGGCCTGGATGATAGCCGCCGTTATTCAATTGACACATGTATTATGAGGAGATTCTTCTAAATGGAAAACACTTATGACCGGTTGAAACCTTTAAACAGGGAACAAATAGAATTGATCCATGAGAAGTCTCTTGAAATTCTGGAAAAGAAAGGGTTTTGGTTCGACTCTGAAAAAGCCAGAAATATTTTCAGAAAACATGGTTTTAAGGTTGACGGTGAAATTGTCTATTTTAAAGAGAAGGATATTGAAAAAGCACTTGAAACAGCCCCTTCCGAATTCACGGTTCGAGCCAGAAATCCCGCAAACGACATAAAGGTGGGGAGCGAAAATTTTGCTTTTTCCAATAATGCAGGAGCCCCTTTTATCGTAGATCCTGACGGGAGAATGCGAAATAGTTCGAGTGAAGATTTTTTTAACTTTCTTAAATTGAACCAGCAGCTTGAAGCCATTGACTATACCCGGGAAATGGTGTCCTCTTCCCTGGATATTCCTGCTGAGTGCACACTTTTGTATGAACTGCTCTGGCAGTTGAAGCTCACGGACAAGCCTGTAAACTGCGTATTTGGTACCGGGGCGGGCTTGCTCTCCATAGTTTTTGGGATTGACAAGAAAAAAATGAGGGATGACTCCCTAAACGGGATTACCTACGGCATTGGGAACTACAATCCCCGTTCTCCTCTTGCCCTTGAAAACAGTCAATGTGACAGGTGTATAGATCTTGCGGAGTGGGGAGTCGCTGCCTGTATCAGTCCCATGCCCATGGCGGGTATGACAGGACCTGTTACGCTGCCCGGCCTGATTGTTTTGCAGAACACCGAAATTCTCGCTCCGCTTGTGCTATCCCAGCTTGCTGCTCCGGGAGCGCCTGTTATTTATGGTATTCTGGCGACCGTTACAGATATGAAAACGACCGTTGCATCAACCGCGGCACCGGAGGTGGGGATTATCATGCGTGCCTGTACTCTGATGGCAAAATATTACGGCTTGCCAACTAGGGGGGATGTGGGTCTTTCGGACTCATGCTGTGTTGACTATCAGGCAGGGGCTGAATCCGCCTATCACTTTGTCAACGCCATTCGTTGCGGCGTAAATCTTATTCCGGGACTGGGCGGTCTGCAAAGCCGTGGGATAGGGTCTTTTGAAAAACTCGTACTGGACGCAGAGGTCGCCCAGCAGACCAGAAGAATGCTAAAGCCTCTGGTGTTTAATGAAGAGAATCTGGCCATTGAGACAATTATGTCAGTGGGACAAAAGGGCCACTACCTGACTGAACTCCATACCTTAAATAATTTTAGGAAGGAGCTCTATGTGCCGGAGGTATTCACTCGCCAGACATATAAAATCTGGGCCGCGGAAGGCATGCAGGATTCCTATGTGCGAGCTAATGGAAAAGTGAAAGAGATGCTTGAAAGCTATAAAAAACCAGAACTTGGAAAGTCAATGGAAAAGGATATGGATGTGTATGCAAAAGCCCATTATCCGGTCTCGATTAAAGCTGAGTGAAGAGCACGAAGCATTGATTAACTGAGATTATATTAAACAAGGTAAATAGAGTATTGAAAATGTTTGAATTAAAAACAGCGGAGCGATTGCGCAGCCTGCCGCCCTATTTGTTCGCGGACCTGGATCGGAAAAAGGAAGAGGTTGCCGACAGCGGCATTAACCTGATCGACCTGGGAGTGGGCGATCCGGATATGCCGACGCCGGATCACATTAT
>JADFWI010000378.1 GCA_015222985.1 Pseudomonadota bacterium
AACCAAGTATGGCAGAACCAATGACTCTGACGTGGCCCAAAGGACCAGGTTTTCTGAACTGAAATGAATAACAACTTCCTAATCGTAGGTGATGACCAGAATGTGGTCAAAGCTCTGAAACGCGAGATCAAGGATGAGGGTTACACCGTCTATTCGGCTGATTCAGGCAGAGATGGCCTTGAAGTCCTGAAAAAGCATGACATCGGCGTGATCTTCTCAGATCAGATGATGCCGGAAATGGACGGGGTGGCCTTTCTTGAGGAGGCGAGAAGACTGAGACCGGACGCGTTGCAAATCCTCATCAGCGCTCACGGCACTCTTGAAAAGGCCATGGAGGCTCTCAACCGCTCGCAGATATTTGCCTATCTTAACAAGCCCTGGTCAAGTGAAGTCCTGAAGGGAACCATCGCGCGGGCTTTTGAACACCACAACCTCATATTGGAAAACAAACGTCTTCAGGGATTGATGCATGAGCAGAATGAGGCTCTGAAGCAGGAAGTCGCGAATCGCAAGCAAGCTGAGAAGACCCTTAGGCAGGCCAAAGAGGAGGCCGAGGCGCTGAACGTGGATCTTGAACAGGCCATTGAACGAGCAAACCGAATGGCCGTAGAAGCGGAAATTGCCAACATTGCAAAGAGCACATTTCTGGCCAACATGAGCCACGAGATCCGCACACCCATGAACGGAGTGATCGGCATGACCATGATCCTCCTTGACACCGATCTGACCCCTGAGCAGCGCAGGTATGCCGAAACAGTGCGTAACAGCGGCAACTCTCTCTTGACGCTGATCAACGACATCCTGGACTACTCCAAGATAGAGGCCGGAAAACTGGAGCTCGAGATAATAGACTTTGACATGAGAATAACATTTGGAGACGTAACGGATGTTCTGGCAATGAAGGCCGAGGAAAAGGGCATTGAATTGGCCTTTCTGATCCACTACGACGTGCCTGCGCTGGTTCGCGGCGATCCCGTGCGGTTGCGCCAGATCTTGATCAACCTTGCGAACAATGCGCTAAAATTCACGGAAAAGGGTGAAGTCATAATCCGCGCTGATCTGAAAGAAGAAGATGGTAGTCACGCCACGGTGCGGTTCAGCGTGTCGGACACCGGCATCGGGATCCCAGCCGACCGCGTGGACAGACTCTTTAAGTCATTCTCACAGGTGGATGCCTCAACCACCCGCAAGTATGGGGGCACAGGGTTGGGGCTTTCCATTTCAAAAAAGCTTGCTGAGTTGATGGGTGGTCAGATTGGAGTGGAAAGCCCTTCGACTTTGCTCAGGACAGGCGAAGAGGGCAAGGGCTCCACGTTCTGGTTTACCGCAGTTCTGGAAAAGCAGGCAAAGGAGAGTGAGGCTGAAACTGGAGTTTCCGGAGACATCCGTGACAAACGCATCCTGGTAGTGGATGACAATACTGGGAGTCGAGAGGTTCTGAGAGAACAACTCAGGTCCTTGGGCTGCCGTATTGAGGACGTTTCAGGCGGCGGGGCGGCCCTGGAGAGACTGCGCCAGGCCATGGATGATGGATCTCCCTTTCAGATTGCCATTATCGACATGCAGATGGCGGAAATGGATGGTGAGACCCTTGGGCGAAAGATCAAGGAAGATCCTGATCTCAAGGAGACGATTCTGGTGATACTGACATCATTCGGCCGGCGTGGCGATGCGGCTCGCATGAAGGAGATCGGTTTTGCCGCATATCTTACAAAGCCCGTCAAGCAATCCGAACTTTATGATTGCCTTGCGACGGTCACGGGCAGGCAAAGCAGGACAAAGGATCAACGTTCAGAGTCAATCGTAACAAGGCATTCCATTGCCGAGGACCAAAAACGAAAAATCCGAATACTCCTTGCCGAAGACGATATGACCAACCAGAAAGTGGCCCTGCACATTTTAAAAAAGCTCGGGTTCAAGGCCGATTTCGTGACAAACGGCCGGGAGGCTGTCAAGGCCGTTGAGACGGTTCCTTACGATCTTATTCTTATGGACGTACAGATGCCGGAAATGGACGGCTTTGAAGCCACAAAAGAGATCAGGAAAAGAGAAGAACAGCTCAAAGCAAAAGACAGGACAACTACCGACGAACTTCCAGCTCGATCGGAACATGTTCCAATTATCGCTATGACTGCCCACGCCATGCAGGGATACAGGGAAGAGTGTATTGAAGCTGGAATGGATGACTACGTCTCCAAACCGATTGAACCGCAGGCCCTGGCTGATGCCATCGAAAGGCAGCTTTCTGGTTGGGCACAACAGGCTACGGAGCCGGCCTCAACCGAAGAAACCACATCCATTGAAGAGGGAGTCTTTGACAAGTCCGTGCTGCTGGGTCGATTGAGTGGTGACGAGGAGCTTTTTGACGAGGTCATCAGTGTGTTCATGAAGGATGCTCCCATGCAGTTGGAACAGTTGAGGCAAGCCCTGAACGACAATGACGCTGAGCGGGTTCGACGGCAAGCGCACAGGATCAAGGGGGCGTCTGCAAACATCGGGGCTCAAGCGCTAAGTGGTCTTGCCTGTGAGATAGAAACGGCAGGGAAAGATGCCAAACTGGATGTCGCCTTTCCCCTTGTCGGGCAACTGGAAGAGGATTTTGAGAAGCTTGGGTCGGTTTTGTCGGACCTTGATGAAGGTGTATGAAAGATCAGTATATCCTGGAGGTATTTGTCAAGCTAGGAACCTCCTGAAGCAGGCATGAATCTTGCTTGCGCTTAAGGGCAATTTTACTGAAAAAAGAGAGATTGAAAAAAGAGAGGAGGAAGTTGTTATGTCAAGAACCACTGGTAGAGGAAAGGCAGCGTGGGCGCTTGCTTTTGCCACAATCCTCGTGTGGGGATGGCCCGTGAGCCAGGCCGGATCTGAAACGGACAAAACCTATGTCGGCTCCGAGGCCTGTGGGGAGTGTCATGAAACTGAATATGAGAGCTTTAAGACCTATAGCAAGAAGGCCCACTCTTATGAAAGCATCAGGGTCATGAAAAAGGGTCTCACAGAGGCAGAGTTCGTCACGTGCTTCGAATGTCACACCACGGGGCACAGAAAAGCGGGCGGGTTTCGCTCCGAACATGAGACGCCGGAACTCAAGGATGCAGGTTGTGAGGTATGCCATGGGCCGGGGAGTCTTCATGTGGAAAGCCAAGAACCGGATGATATTAACGGGGACCTCACCGCAAAGGACTGTGAGACCTGCCACAATTCAGATCGGGTGGCGGCCTTTGATTACAAGCCCCTGATCTACGGCGGAGCACACTAGAAAGAAAGGAGCATTCCGATGAAGCTGTATACGTATTTCAAGGAACATCTGTGGGTCCAAATCCTGACTGCCTTGTCAGCGGTGTTTATCCTCGTTATGGGGACCATGATCGCTCTGAATGTCAGAGGTGAGAATGCCATGATGAAGGCCCAACTGAAACACCAGAGTGAGATGATGGCCGAGTCCGTGCAGGGGAGCATGGATGATGCCCTGGCCATAGGAAACAATGACGCGGTCCGACAACAATTTAAGAAACTCAAACAGAAAATACCTGATCTGGACATTTTTGTCTTTGATTTCAAACAGGCGGTTGCCTTTGCCACGGACCCGGATGCTGCGGGAAAAAGCGTGGGAAACTACATAAAAGATGAGTCTGCCGTACAGGCTGTTTCCAGGATGCTCGAAAATGGAGAGGCCCCGGCCGAGCCGTTTGAAGAATGGATCAATGGCATCCCCTACATTACCCTCTTTCGTCCTGTGCTGAACGAAGCCCGGTGTTCTCACTGCCACGGCAGCTCACGCCAGGTGTTGGGAGGGACCCTGATCCGGGCATCTGCCAAAAAGGGGTTTGATGCCATCCATGCAGCCCGCAACAGGAATATCGTTATAGGGGCAGTGGGCTTAGGTATTATCATGGTGCTGATTTATGTGCTGTTTCGTCGACTGGTAAACACACGGATTGAGGGTCTGATGGAGGCAACCGGTAGACTAAGCGAGGGCGATCTCACGTATCGCCGCAAGATCAAGAGAAGAGACGAACTTGGCCATATCGGCGGACGCCTCAATCATGTGTCGGAAAACCTTGGCAACATGTTCAAAGACATTCTCTCAAGTACAGAGACTCTGGCTTCTTCCTCCACGGAACTATCCGGGATTTCCCAGCAGATGTCTTCCGGGGCGGAACAGACTTCGGAAAAAGCAAGGGCCGTGGCAACCGCGGCCGAAGAGATGAGCTCCAATATGAATTCCGTGGCTTCTGCCACTGAAGAGGCCTCAACCAACACGAGCATGGTGGCCACTGCCGCCGAGGAGATGACAGCCACCATCAACGAGATCGCCCAGAATACTGAAAAGACCCGCGCCATCACGGGGAAAGCCGTGTCTGAAGCCAAGAGCGCTTCAGAAAAGGTGGATGAACTTGGCACGGCCGCCAACGAGATAGGCAATGTCACAGAGACTATTACGGAGATATCAGAGCAGATCAATCTTCTTGCCCTTAATGCCACCATTGAGGCCGCGAGAGCCGGTGACGCCGGCAAGGGTTTTGCGGTGGTGGCCAATGAGATTAAGGAACTTGCCAAGCAGACAGCAGAAGCTACGGTGGAGATAAGGAATAAGATCGGAGGCATTCAGAATTCCACGCAGGATACTGTGACCCAGATCGAACAGATCTCAAAAGTTGCAAACGAGGTTAATGAGATGGTATCCACCATTGCCACGGCAGTTGAAGAGCAGTCCGTGACCACAAAGGAGATTGCCAACAACGTGACGCAGGCCTCACAGGGGATTCATGAGGTTACGGAGAACGTGGCTCAGAGTTCCACTGTGGCAGGAGAGATCGCAAGAGATATTGCCGAGGTAAACCAGGCAGCCACTGAGATGTCCAACGGCAGTTCTCAGGTTAATTTGAGCGCAGAGGAATTGAGCAAGGTGACGGACCAGTTGAAGGAGATGGTGGGGAAGTTCAAAGTATAAAATCGTTTCACGATTTTATGAAACGCGGCTTCGCCGCTTTGAAACGGGTCAAGCGGCAAACGGACTAAAGCTTTCTCGTTTTTGCCCGGCTTTTTCGCTCGCGCTTTGAGCGACGCCGGGCTGGTCCCTTCTTTCTTGTTGTAGGTGTCCAGCCGGTCTGTTTTTCTTCGCTGAAATCGGCCGAGGCCGGATCCAGCCGTGTTGCCATTTCTAATCTGCTTTCAAAATCGATAGAGCCTATGGTGGCTGCCCCGTGTTCGGCCGCAAAATCGGCAACGTCTTTGTCGGAAGTCACCACCACGGCCCGTTCGCCTTCCCGGATGACCAGTCGCTTGATCACGCTATCAGCCAACTCGCCCGCTCGGGAAAAGATGATGTCGATCCCTTTGCGGCGGTTTCTCTTTTCCATCAGGTTATGGGCTTCGGCCCCGTCAAAAACGACTGTGATGGGATGATGTTTGAGTTTTTTGTAGGACACAAGACGTTCTACAAGGGCGTCACGGCCGTCCTGGAGACTTTGTTGCTCAATGATGCTCAGGGTCGGAGACTGCCGGATCAGGTTGTAGCCGTCTATGACGATGTGGAGGGACATGTGAGTCAAGAATGCCTAAAATGATCTAAAATGCCTAAAATTGTGGTGCGCCTTCGGCGGGTCAGTTTTGAAAAACCCGGCTAAAAGCAAATTTGGTAATCACAGTTGATGACTCTTTAAGGATCAGAATTCCAAAATGACAGAATACATAGATTTTAGGCATTTTAGGCATTTCGATGGACCCGAGTATGGCAGAGCCAACGACTCTGACCTAGTCCTCTGAGCGCAGACTTCTTACGATGCCTTGAGGCGGGTGACCAGCCGGTCCAGGTCATCATTGCCGTAAAACTCGATCTCGAGTCTTCCCCTTTTCCCGCCGCGCACGATGCGCACCTTGGTCCCAAGATGGCGGGTCAGGTCGTCTGCCATGCTTTCAAAATAAATATCTTCCGAAGTGACAGGCCTTGACTTCGATAATTTGCCCTTGCCTGCCTTGAGTTTTTTTACCAGGGCCTCGGCAGCGCGAACGGAAAGGTTTCCCGAGACCATACGTCGCCACGCCGTTTTCTGTTGAGCTGGAGTTTGAGCTCCCAAGAGCGCCCTTGCATGACCCATGGACAGGGTATTATTGATAATATCGGTCTGGATCGGCTTGGGAAGACTTCGAAGCCTCAAGAAATTGGCAACCGTAGAGCGATCCTGCCCCACACGTTTTGCCACTTTTTCCTGAGTCAAGCCAAATTCCTTCATGAGGCGGTGGTATGCCTCGGCCTTTTCCAATGGGTTGAGGTCTTCTCGCTGGATATTTTCCACCAGGGCCATTTCAAGCATTTCCGCTGAGGAGACGTCTTTGACAACCACGGGCACTTGCTTAAGGCCAGCCATACGAGAAGACCGCCACCGGCGTTCCCCCACAATCAATTCATAACCCGAGGAGGCCGACCGGACAACCAAAGGTTGGATTACACCTTTTGTTTTTATGGACTCGGCCAGACTTCTCAACTCTTCCTTGGTGAAGCTTCGCCTGGGTTGATACGGATTTGGCCGTATGGCGTCAATGTCGCAGTAGAAAAAGGCTGTAGGTTCAAAATCCGAGTCTCCAACGTCAGGTATAAGGACGTCGAGTCCGCGCCCCAGCGCCTGTTTCTTAGGCATTCCGTGTCCCCTTACCATTCATTATTTCCTGCGCGAGTTCGAGATAGCTCTTGGCGCCCTGGGATGTAATATCATAAAGGAGAATAGGCTTGCCGAAGCTGGGGGCCTCTCCCAACCTGACATTCCTCGGGATTCGCGTTTTAAAGACCAGGTTCTTAAGATGCTTTTCGGCTTCTTCGGCGACCTGATGGGAAAGGTTGTTGCGCTTGTCAAACATGGTCAGAAGCACCCCTTCGACGCGGAGCCCGGGATTCAAGCGTCTCTTGATACGCTTGTATGTTCGTAAGAGCTGGCTCAGGCCTTCTAAGGCATAGAACTCGCACTGAAGCGGGATCAACAGGGTATGGGCTGCAGTCAGAGCGTTTACCGTAAGCAGGTTCAGTGAAGGAGGACAATCAATCAATACGTAAGCATAATCGTCCACAAGGGCACCGAGAAGCTTCTTGAGGATTGTCTCGCGATTCTGCCTTGCAACCAACTCCACCTCGGCGCCAATCAGGTCAGAGCTGGCCGGAATGATCCTCAGAAAGGCAAGATCCGTGTCCATGATAATCTCATTTGCGGGCGCTCTTTGGATCAGGCCGTGATAGAGGGTCCTGGAGAGCCCGGCCTTGTCTATACCAATGCCTGTTGTGGCATTTCCCTGGGGATCGCAGTCCACAAGCAGGGTCTTGCGCTCGGCAACGGCCAGGGAGGCAGCAAGGTTTACGGCCGTGGTGGTTTTGCCCACCCCCCCTTTCTGATTGGCAATGCAAATAATGCGGCTCACAGCAGTGTACTAGTTTCCTTTTTTTGACAGGATTAACAGGATAGACAGGATAATTTTCTTGATTCTGTCTATCCTGTTAATCCTGTCAAACATTCTTTTTATAGTAGACTCATACCCACCTTCCGGCACGTGCTCGAATTTTTTACCACAAAAGCCCCTTTTTGGAAACCCATAACGCCTTCGGGATTCAAAAAATGGACATGAGATGGCAAAGCGTTTTAATTACTTGATTGATTCGTGGTTCATTATTATCGTAAGTCCGAATCTGGTAAAAAACGAAGTAGGACAAAAGCGATTATGGGCGCCATAAAGACAATTTTTTTTTCAATCCTGATCACGGGCTTTGTTGTACACCCTGTGCAGCGGGCTCACTCGGGTCTGTTTTCTCGGGCATCCATGACGACCGAAGAAGAACGCGAGCTGGGCAAGGAATTCATGTTCTATGTCAAGAGGCGCTTCCCCCTCATTGAAGATCCGTCTATTGTCAATTATGTGAAGAAGCTAGGTCAACATATTGTAGCCCAGCACCCCTCTCCGCCATTTGAGTTTGATTTTTACGTGATCGACGAGGACGTTTACAATGCCTTTGCCGGTCCCGCAGGCCATATATTCATTAACAGTGGCCTTATTGCCGCCATGGAAAGCGAAGAAGAACTGGCCGGTATTCTGGCCCACGAGATTGCCCATGTCTTGTGCCGGCACATCTCAGAACGGATAGAACAGTCCAAGAAGATAGGGTTCGTGACACTGGTAGGGGTCCTGGCGGGGATTTTTCTGGGTGGAAGCCCTGCAGCCACGGGCGCCATTACGAGCGGTTCGATTGCGGCGGGCCAGTCACTTGCACTCCAATACAGCCGGGAAGACGAGAGACAGGCCGATCAGGTCGGGCTCAAATACCTGACAAAGGCCGGATACGGTGGCGAAGGGCTGTTGAGGGTCTTGGAAAAAATCAGGGGGAAACAGTGGTTCGGCTCCGAACAGATCCCTTCGTATTTGAGCACCCACCCTGCCGTTGAGGAAAGGATGGCCTATCTTGACACCTGGATAGAGACCCATCCTGAATGGAGTAAGTCGGGCAAGTGGCAGGATTCAAGGGATTTCCAAAAAGTGCGTGCCAAGTTGATCGGCCTTTATGGTGATACGGACACAGCCCGGAATATCTTTGACGCTGCTTTGAGGAATGACCCGAAGGATGCCATTGCATATTACGGCAAGGGGTTGCTCCTTGATCGGGAAGGAAAAAAGGAAGAAGCAAAGCAGAGCCTCAAAAGAGCTGTCCGGTTGCTTCCTCTGGATGCAGATATTCTCCGGGACCTTGGCAGGGTCTATTTCCACATGGGAGACTATGGCAGCGCCCTGAAGCTCCTGAGAGGGGCGCTTGCTTTTGACTCCAAGGACCCTGAGGGGCGCTTTTTCTTAGGCCGGGCACAGATGAACACGGGCGATCTTCAAGGAGCTATCGAGACTTTTAAGGCGCTGCATGTGGAGTCGCCTGACTACCTGCCGGGGACCTATTATCTTGGGGAGGCTTACGGAAAACTAGGCAATCTCCCGGAGGCACACTACTACCTGGGCATGTATTATAAGGAAAAAGGGCCGTCAAAGAATGCCAGGTTCCATCTCAAGCGCGCCTTGAAGATGTTTGCCAAAGATCCTCAACGGCAACGGGCGATTGAAGAAGCGCTGAAGGATTTGCCCAACTCCAAGAAATCAGATGACAAGAGCAAGGGGGCCGGGGGATTTTAGACCGGAGGGTTAAGCGCCCGGTCGTAGTGGGAGAAGTGCATGGTAAAGGTGCCCCGGCCTTGGGTGGCCGACCGCAGAGCCGTTGAATAGCCAAACATCCTGGACAATGGCACGGTGGCTCCTATGAGCTGCAACTCTCCCCTGGGCTTCAGGTCCTCGATTTTTCCTCCTCGGGCATTGATATCTCCTATCACCTCTCCCATGAACGCCTCTGGCACCAGGATCTCCACGGCCATTACGGGTTCTAGCAGATAGGAATTTCCCTTTTGAAGGCCTTCCTTGGAGGCCATGGATGCGGCAACCCTGTACGCCAACTCGCTGCTGGCAGATTCCTTGTACACGGCGCCTACCAGGACCATTTCCACATCAACGACCGGGTATCCCAGGACAACCCCGCTTTCCATGGATTCCATCAAGCCTTGTTCTATTGGCGGAATGAATTCTGCCGGCAACGATTCATCAGATATGCTGTCTACAAAGCGATTTCCCTTTCCGCGCTTACGGGGAGAGAGCATAATCGTCACCTGGCCGAAGTGATGGACGCCTCCCACCTCTTTTTCAAAGGTGGCGCTCGCCTCGGCAGTCCGTTCGATGGTCTCTTTGTAGACAACCTGAGGTTTTCCCACGTTCACTTGAGTGTGGAACTCGCGTTTCAGGCGGTTCACCAGGATTTCAAGGTGAAGCTCACCCATACCCGAGATAATGGTTTGGCCCGTGTCATCATCGTACTTGACCCGGAAAGTGGGGTCTTCGGCTTCGAGCTTGGCAAGGGATTGTTCGATCTTTTCCTGGTCCCCATGGGTCTTCGGCTCCACGGCCACGGAAATCACGGGCTCGTAGGCCTCAATCGGCTCGAGGATAATCGGATTTGACGGATCGCAAAGCGTGTCGCCGGTTCCGGATGCCTTGAGCCCGATGATCCCCACAATATTTCCGGCCCGTACCTCATTGATACGTTGCCGTTTGTTTGCATGCATGGCAAGGATTCGTGCAATCTTCTCCTTTTTGTTCTTCGCAGGATTTACGACCTCGTCCCCTGCAAGGAGTCGCCCTGAATAGATACGTACGTAGCTCAGTTTGCGTCCATCCTCCATCATTACCTTGAACACCAGAGCGACCAGGGGGGCGCGGTCAGAGGGAGGAGACTGCTTCATCCGGCCCGTGTGAGGGTCCACGCCTTCAACCGGAGGGGCGTCCAGGGGGCTTGGCAGAAAGTCAACAATCCCGTCAAGAAGGGGTTGAATACCTCTGTTCCTGAGGGCTGCGCCACAAAACACAGGGACCAGCTTCAAGCCAATGGTCGCCTTGCGAATACTTGACACGAGTGTCTCGGTCGCCAGAGGGGCATCGGCAAGATAAGCCTCCATGATCTCGTCATCAAACTCTGCCACGCTTTCCACGAGCTTCTCACGGTATTCGTCGGCAGTCTCCCTCATGTCTTCGGGGATGTCAGAGACAGTGAAGACAGCCCCCAAGGTTTCCTTTTCCCAGATGACCTGCTTCATATTCAGAAGATCGAGAACCCCTTGAAAGGAGTCTTCGCTTCCCACCGGTATTTCCATGAGGAGCGGGTTTGCGCCCAAACGGTCACGCATCATCTGAACCGTTCCAAGGAAATCAGCCCCTACCCGGTCAAGCTTGTTCACAAAAGCGATTTTTGGCACATGGTACTTGTCCGCCTGATGCCACACAGTCTCTGATTGAGGTTCCACACCGCCGACTGCGCAGAATATCCCGATTGCCCCATCCAGAACCCTGAGAGACCGCTCCACCTCAATGGTGAAATCCACGTGGCCCGGGGTGTCGATAATATGGATCTCGGCGTCTTTCCAGTGGCAGGTCGTCACCGCCGAGGTAATGGTTATTCCCCGTTCTTGCTCGTCCGGCATCCAGTCCATGACCGCCTCACCATCGTGGACCTCACCCATCTTATGTGAGCGGCCTGTGTAGTATAAAACGCGCTCTGTGACGGTGGTCTTGCCTGCGTCAATATGGGCAATGATGCCGATATTGCGTATTTTTGTGATGGGAAACGGTTTTTCCATCTATTTTACCATTAGCAAGTTGGGCCGAAAAGGGAACCGGATATCTATATGACCGGCCAACGTTTTGGCCTCTCGGCCCTCTATGAGGATCTTTACGGCCTTTATCTCAGGTATATTGAGTGAGAGCGTATTTACAACAGAAAAAATTGTCAGCAATTCGGACAAGCTCCCCCCGGGATGCTTTTCACTGATCACTCTGCTAAAATCGACATAAGCAGTGCCACTTTCAGTGACATGAAGGGCCAAGAGCTTTGTTTCCGCCGGAAGTGTCGGAGTCAAGGCGGCCTTTGGACCGTCAATGAGGGCGCTGACCATCACCCTGGCACGCTCAACCACGTTATCAGGCAACGCAAGGATGCGATCTTCAGCCGCAAGAGAGCTGTTATCAACATCAGAAAAGTAGAGGTGAGCCTTTACCCTCGTTGGTTCTAGCCGAAACCTGCGGGGGCCTGCTTCAGAGTCTTCCTCCACTCCCGGCGCTTGTGGGGCCAGGTATCGATAGGCAACGAATCCAGCCGTGCCGATGAAAAGAGCGAGGGCCGCTATTATGGTCAATCGTCGAGTAGTCATGTCAGCGGGTGACGGAAAAGGTCAAGGGTATTTACGCATTTATCGCGTTTATGTCAAGGAGAAGGCGTTCCTACCCTCCAATCCGCTCCAGTCTTGCCACACATTCAATGTGATAGGTGTGCGGGAACATGTCGACGGGCCGGACTTCCATCACGTGATAGTCTTCTTTTAGCATGGCAAGGTCTCTGGCAAGGGTGGCCGGATTGCAGGAAACATAGACGACCCTGCCTGGCGCCAGGGCGCAAACAGCCTTGACCACATCCGGGTGCATGCCTGCCCTTGGTGGGTCCACTATCATCACATCAGGCTTGTCTTCAATGTGCTTAAGTCCTGCCTTGATGTCTCCACAGATGAACCTGCAATTGTCGACCTGGTTTTTCTCGCAGTTCTTTTTGGCGTCACCTACGGCGGTCTCTGAGATCTCAATGCCAATGATCTCTGAGGCTCTGTCGGCAAGAAATATGGGGATGGTCCCTGTTCCACTGTAAAGATCCACTACTGTTTCCATTCCGGTAAGGCCTGCATAATCCTTTACTATGCCATACAGAGACTCGGCGCCGGCAGTGTTTGTTTGAAAGAAAGAATTGGCTGAAATCTCAAATTCGAACCCCCCAATCCGATCCTTTATAAAAGGCTCTCCTGCAAGGAGTATTTCGTGCTCCCCCACTGCAATTGAGGCTCGCCTTGTATTGACGTTGTGAACGACCGAGGTGATGTTCTTATGCTTTTCATAAAGGAGGTTGGCCATGGGCTGCACCCAGGGGGTTTGCTCTTGTGAAGTAACGACGTTAACCATCCAGGTGTCATAACTTGAGGAATGCCGGAGCATCAAGAAGCGCCAGAATCCTTCATGGGATCTTAGCCCGTAGGGCGGTATGCCGCTTTCTCTCGCATAGCGTTTCACCTCTCCAAGTATCTCGTTGCCCAGGCTTGGCTGGAGAAGGCAGGAATCTACGTCGAGGACTTTGTGGAAGGTCCCCGGCACATGCAGTCCAAGGGCAAAGTCCCTGGAGATCTCGGCCCTGGAGAGTTCTTCGGGCAAGAGCCACCTTCTGTCAGAAAAGGAGAA
>JADFWI010000053.1 GCA_015222985.1 Pseudomonadota bacterium
GTAGGGGAAAACGGAGAGCGCGAACACGCGGCCGCCATTCTCCACCCAAAGCTCGGGAAGCTTTTCCGTGATTCCGTAAGCAGGGGGTTGGCCCTGATCCCATCAGCCAAGAAAGTTGGTGGCATGGGTACGGAGATTGACGTACCCATTAATTTCAAGGATGCGGCCTTTGTACGCTCCCATTTCGATGCTATGGCTGTTAGGGTCGATGACGCGCCCAGGGCAGATGAAATTGTGGTAGCCTTAGTGGTCACTGATTGCGGCAGACCCCATCCGCGCATTGGAGGGCTCAAGAAAGAAGAAGCCAAAATGGAAGATGGCCTCAGATAGTCCTGTTAAAATGGGTTGAGCGGGAAAATCCGCTCAACCTTCATCCATATTCGCATTAATACCGCGATATTCCAGAACACCTTTCCTCTCCATCCACACATGATACATCTCCTTAAATAATCCCGCCCTCGCTTAGAGGCTTATTTTCCAGGATACGTTCGGGTCGGAAGATCGAAAGATCCAATGATGGCTTCCGGCCAAGAATCAATTCGGAGAGATAACGCCCAACAGCAGGACCCTGCTGAAGCCCATGGCCTGAAAAACCATTCGCAAGAAACAGGCCTTTCAACTTGGGCCACTCACCGATGATGGCGTTTTCGTCGAGGGTATTAACTGCATAAAGGCCGGCCCATCCTCGCATCAGCTTGAGTGTGTCGAAGACGGGGACGAACTCGGCCAGCTCAGGCCAGAGGATGTCCTCAAATCTTTTCCTGTCCCAGGTGAAATTAAATCCCACCGGGTCATCATCCATAGATTTTCCAAGCAGGATAAGGTCGCCTGTTTCGGTGCGGAAATAAAGGCCTGAGGGCAGTATAGTCAAAGGAAGTGGTCCCTCGGGCTTGACTTTGGTATCTAGCGCAAAGATTTGCCGCATGGTCGGCTCAATCGGCAAGACCAACCCAGCTGTCCGGGCAACCTTTGCTGCCCACGCTCCAGCGCAATTGACAACCACCTTTGTTGTTAGTCTCTCACCTGAAGCCAACTTAACACCAGTGACATTGTGGGCATCAACCAAGACTTCAACAACCTCGTCTTTGATGAACTTTGCCTCCAAAAATTTGGCCTTTGCTCTATAACCCATAAGCACGGAGTATGCATCCAGGTGACCGTCTTGGGGGCCGAATGTTCCACCTACATAGCCGTCTGGATCATAAAGGGGATAATGCTTTCTTATCTGTTCAGGGGAATACCATTCTATCTGGCACCCCAATGCCTTTTGCAATGCCAGCCCCTCCTCAGCCGTTTGTCTGCCATCTTCGTCCACAAGAAAAAGGTTGCCTTCTCGGCGGTAGCTTATGCTTGGTTTATCGCCATCGACGGCCATTTCCTCTTCGAACCGATCAAGGCATTCAAAGGCATATTGAGATATCTGGATGTTTTCCTTGAGGCTGAATTGAATTCGTATATTGGCCATTGATAGTGTGGTCGATGCATAGACATAACCAGGATCCATTTCGACAACAGCCACTTTGAGGTTGTTGTCAGCGTTCATCAGATAATAGGCGGTGCAGCAACCCATGATGCCGCCACCCACTATGACAACGTCATAACAGTTCTTTTCCATAATCACCAAAACCTCGCTCATAGGAGTTATGACCGATATCCCTCAGAGTCTTTATTGGGGACATTTTTTCATGTTTCATTTTTATATTGAAAACCCAGTTTTATAAGGATCGTCATCAGAAGCCACAAAGTTTTGAAAGCCGGTTATATAGGCACTGCCTGTGACTTCAGGAATGATGGTCGTCACTTGTCTGAGCTGTGTTTCTTTTACAATGGTTCCCTGAAATTTAGTTCCCAA
>JADFWI010000054.1 GCA_015222985.1 Pseudomonadota bacterium
CGTGGTAGCGACAGGCCCCCTGGCTGGGACAAAGGGGAAAAGAAAGGCTGGCACTCCGATGTTCCTCCAGGAATTGAGAAGAAGGCCCCGGACTTGAGTAAGGACAAACAGGTTGAAGAAGAGGACGACACAACTTTAGAATCGGAAGAGCAGATAAGGCCCAAGAAAAAGAAATGGAAAACCGGCGAGCAAGAGACTGAAGAAAAAAAGGAACAAGTAGAGGAACAACTGGAAGACGCAGGTCAGAAAAAAGTGAAAGAAAAAAGCCGTAAGAAAGAAAGGCATCGGAAAAACCGGGGTCAAGGGAAGGTTGACTAGGGATACCTTTCCTCAAATCCACCGGAGGACGTGAGCTATGAGAAACCGGCATTGCTATCTATCAGTTAACAGAAGCCGGAGTGGCTCTGCAAGCAACGATAGCCGGAACCAAATATTGGAAGGACAAAGATCTGAACTAGCTCTTTTTCGAAGAAATAATTCGATTCAACCGGAGACTTAAGCCGAAAGGTCATTTGATCGTACGAACCCGTTATCTCCAAGAAGTGAAACACCTGTATGAGTCAGCGACAAAGTCATCCCGCCCAATCGCAGTTGAGAAGGGACGACGGCGTATGAGCTTCAATCTCTGGTTTGGTCTTGATTCCCATTCCAAGACGTTCTATCGTGCCTTCTTGAGATTCAACAGCAGTCAGGGTTAGGGCCAAAACGTGTCAGCGCTGCTCGAGGGGGTGCAGAGGAACTCTTGTCGTGATAGGTCAAAAGAAATAGGGAGATTGGGAAAACATGGAGATACGTTATCCGAGCAGCGTGGAAGACATACCAGATCTAATCAAGACAAAAAAGATAAGACAGAGGAATGTAAAGGATTTGCAGGACATCGAGTACCTGTTGAAAGCAAAGAAAATGAATGAAAAGCTAGGCGCCATCGGATGTAGAGGAAAAAGGCCACGCGATTCTGAGGGAGTTGAATGAAATTGTTCGGCTTTTGGAAACAAATGAGATACTTCGCTAAGAGGCTGCAGAGTATCTTGACTGTGACCTAAAATCGTCAGAAGTAGTACGAAATCCTTACATAGCCCTCATCTCCCGGTGCATCAAAACGATCCGTTATGCCGGACGGTATGCCGCCAAATTCCGACCCCCTCTTACCGTATGGCAGGTTGATCCCGCAGGTAATCAGAATGTTCTCCTTCCAATCGTAGGTTGCCCTCACCTGGACAAACACGCTCTCATCGTTGAGATTACAGATCATGCTGGGAAACAGATGAAACAGGGGGGTCAGTTCCATCTCCAAGCCCGTGGCAAGATAATCCCGGCCAACATTGAATAATTCACCACGGGAAATGCGCTTCTGCAAATCCGTATTCGGCTTCGCATAGTTCTTGTGAGCCTCTCCCACACCACTTCGGAAGTATTCAACATAACCGTAAACATTGCGACCAAACCATGTCCAGGAATAATCAAGATTTGTCACAAGGGAGGTGGCGCGGCCCCCGCCATCAAGTTCTGTTATGCTGACATCAAGTCGCCATACGGCCCCATGCCAGTCTCTGGCCAAGCCAACCCCAAGCAAAGCCTCGTCATAGTGGCATGCAACGAGAAGGTCATAGTCCATGCCGGCTTTCATGCCATGGTATTTCAGAGTATAGGAACTCTGATCGCTCTTAACCTCATTGGAGACGGGATCACGTCTGGGCAGGAAAATCGCTTGCAGGTCATCGCCGTTTTCAAACAACCACTGGCCATAGAGCATGTCGTCTCCTGTCTTGTAGTCCTTGTCAACGGCTGTGGGAGAGAAGGGATTAAAGATGTCTAAGGGGTTAAAGGCAATCCCATTCCCCCAGCTCACGGCCTGGCGGCCGGCCCGCACGACAATATGCTCACCCGCATAGCCAATATAGAGACGGTCGAGGCGATGAACTGCGGCAAGACGATCCTTGTCAGTGATTTCATCAGTCAGATCAAAAAGTCGCCTGTCATCAGAAGGCAGCCCCGTGCGGGCTGTGGCAGACAACAGGCCTGCATCTGTCAATGCCTGCCTGGTCTCAAGTGAATCACCCGCGAGGGCCAGCAGTTCATAGTGGATTGTTGCATCCCATCGGTCCCAGCGTTTCCGGGCCTTAAGACGAATGTCGATTTCGTGGTCCGTCGGGGTATCGTCTCCATATACGGCATACAGGTCTTCGCTCTCGTACAGCGCCTGGGTCAGTTGATACTTAAGGTGGCCCCCGAATTCCCATTCATCAGCATGTGCCGAGCAAGTAACAGCACAAAACAGTATGGCAATGAAACCGCGCATGCATTCAACGCTGAAGTTCGTCAGAAACGATGCGACCGTCGTGCAGTCTTATGAGCCGTCTTGCGTGATCCATGACAAGTTGTTCATGTGTTGCAATGATAAAAGTTACGCCGCGTCCTTCGTTCATCTTCCTCATGAGTTCCAGGAGCATCTCCCCGTTGCGTGAATCGAGGTTGGCGGTCGGTTCGTCTGCCAGCACAAGACTTGGCCCGGAAACCATGGCACGGGCCACAGCCACGCGCTGTTGCTGGCCGCCGGAAAGTTGTGCGGGCCTCCGGTTTTCCAATCCTTCCAGGCCGACATCCTCGAGGATGGCCCTGGCTCTGGCACGCCGTTCCTTTCGGTCCATCCCCTGGAGTTGCATCACGAACTCTACATTTTCCCGGGCGGTAAGGACCGGGATGAGATTATAGGCCTGGAACACGAAACCCAGATGCATAAGGCGCATGGTTGCAAGCTGTGCCTGGCTCATCAAATCAACGCGCTGGCCTGCCACAGTGATTTCGCCGCCAGTGGGCGCATCCAGCCCGCCAACAAGATTTAACAGCGTGGTCTTGCCCGAACCCGACGGCCCGGAAAGACAGACGAAATCACCCTTTGGCACATCCAGATCAATTCCAGAGAGGGCTTGTACGATGATGGCATCCTGCTGGTAAGTCTTGGAAAGCCCTCTGCAAATCACATTCTGTTCCATAGCTTAAATCCTGGTAATTGCCTCCACCGGCACACGACGGGCCGCACGCCAGGCCGGGTAAAGGCTTGCAACGATACCTAAAACGAGAACCAGAAGATTGGCAGAAATCACGTCTGACGCGCTAATCAGCGGATAGATCACACTACTTATTCCAGCCCACTCAAGGCCCTCGGCAAAAGCGGAAAGATTCAGGCCGTCGGCAAGGGAAGCAATGGTCGCCCAGGCAAGCACATTGCCCATAACCAGGCCGATCATCAACACCGTCAAAGACTCCAGCAATACCTGGCTGAGCAAGAACCCAGGGCGCATCCCCAACGCCTGGAACAGCCCAATTTCTCTCGTCCGCTCGAACACGGCCATAAGCAATGTATTGACCAGACCGAAAGACATGGCCAGAAAGACGACTACAAACCAGATGAGCATAGTGGCCTCGTACATCTTCACTGTCAACACGAGCAATGGCTCCAGCTTGGTCCACGGCTGGATATCAAGTCCCGGAGCCACACGGACAAGGAGCTGCAACACGGCACCCAGATCCTGGCGGTCACGCGCAACCAGCGCCAGTTCTGATATGTTCTCACCCAGCCTCAACATCTCCTGTGCAACCGACCGGCCAGTAAAGACATAACCGGTCTCGGTGGCCTCCATATTTGCGTCAAAAACGCCCACAACGCGAAAACCCCGGTCGGCAATTTCATTATCCACGTCCTGACTCATCAGGACAACTCGTTTACCCAGAGAGGTTTCCAAACGTTCGACCAGTTTGCGACCCAGGAGCACACCACAATCCCCGGAAGATTCCAGGTACCGCCCTTCGGTTACCGCCTCTGCGATAAAAGATAGTCCTTGTTCGGCCTCGGGATCGATGCCCACAAGTGTAACACCCGCAGACTCCCGTTCGCTCGCCACCACGGCCGGCACTCTCACCCTTGTGGACCAGGCCCTTACATGTTCCCCGCGCAGAACCTCCACCATGTGAGGACCAGGTGGGGGCATGCTGTTATCGACAACGGGATCATCACGATAGCCAACGGCGTGCACCTGGATATGCCCGGTCAGATTGTTTATGACATTGCGCACCTGTTGTTCGATCATGCCACGCATAATGGCCGCCAATGTCACCATGGACCATATGCCAAAGGCAATGGCCACCAGTATCACGAACGTGCGCCGATGGTTGCGCCACACATTTCGCCAGGCAAGGGTGTATAGCAACCTGACATTCAGAGTACTCATTTCTCACACTGCTTTCATAGCGTCTGCCGGCTTGAGCAGTCTTATCCGCAAAGCCGGGTACAAGGCGGCTGCGCAAGTGACAAGAAGGATCACCGCAGGCCCCAGTGTCAAGGACAGAGGCGAAAGAGCGAGGTGGATGACGGCCGGCATATTGTAATGAGCGGCCAGCTCCTCCATGCCGGGGTACGAAAATCCGTAGATATGAAAGTAAATAACGGTTGCAGTGCCGATGACCACGCCTACGGCAAGCCCCAGAAGGGCAAGCCATACTGCTTCCACGATCACAAGAACGCCGATACGGCCCGGCCTGGCCCCGAGCGCCAGCATAATCCCGAATTCGCGGGTGCGTTCAAGGACCGACATTAGAAAGGTATTCAGAATGCTGAAGGAGACAATAATGATCAAGGAGGCGTACAAAAACCACCCAGAGACCCAGTCCATCTGAATCGCCTGTTTTAATCCAGGCAACAATGCCTCCCAGTTCAATACCACCAAAGAACTCTCCGGTGGCAGGCCGCTTCTAACAGCCCGCTGTAACTCTTCCAGATGTTCCAGACTCTCGCCGACAACCACGATGGTGTGGCCGTGATTTCCCATGCTGAAGACGTCCTGAAAGGCGCCCAAAGGCAGTTGTACGAGTTGGCGGTCCAAGTCGGCAGACCCGCTCTCGAAGATGCCGACAACGGGCACCACAGTTGCTGCCACTGAACCGTCTCTACCTGTTCCAAGCAACGTAAGTTCCTCGCCGACATTCAGTTTGAGGTTCCGTGCCAGCAGGTATCCTATAATGGCTTCCTGGGCGTCATCAGATGATAGGAAACGTCCCTTTCTTACCAGTCCGGGGATGGTCGATACGTGGCTTTCATTCTCCGTCTCCACACCGAGAACCTGGACGCCATAACTGCGTTCTTTGGATGATGCCAGGGCAAAGCCCATGGCACGGACCGACAGGCTGGCTGATCCGCTCAGTCTCCTGATGTGAGACGCCAGTGCGCGGGCATCGGGTATGGTGTTACGAATCTGCGGTTTGTCCAGATATCCTTTGGGTTGCACCTGTAAATGGCCATGGTAAACACGGAGGGTAAAGTCGATCATCTTATCATAGGAACTTCGTTGCAGGGTCACCATGAAAACAAGAATCGCGGCCGCAAAGGCTATGGCAGACGAAGTGAGCAGCGTTCTACGGGGATGCCGCCAGATATTGCGCCAGGCTAGACGAAGGGTGATGCTCATGACCTATCGACGGGGGTTGCGCAAATTGGAAAGGGTGAAGGTGTTTCCCGGCATGTTGATCCCGAACCTTGCTTCCTTTACAAGAATTTGGGTCCACTCATCCGGTTTGTCCATCTTCTGCATGCGTTGCAAGGCGGCAATCTCTTTGCCGCCCATCTGTTTTACCTCCAGAGTGGCCATCTTTTTGACCAACACCATGTCCTGATCATAAAAGGCATGTTCCAGCAAAACATAGTCGTCACGAATCGCCAGCACTTCCTTGCCCCATACAACAGGCGCGCTGTCAAAGGGGGTGGCTTCTACAATGTGGACTTTTCGGCCCTCTCTGGTTTCCGTGCCCAACAACCTGTGCGTATATAAGTGAACAAGGTCATCTGCCCTGGCAATGTCATTGTTGGAAAAATCCGACCCCATCCAGCTCTGGTACATCATACTGGATGGAATCTTGATAATGCGATTTATCTTTGGCGAAAAAGTCCACATCTTGTTGCCCGCCAGTAGTGTGCTATTGCCTGCATCCTTGGCCGGGGACATCACACGGACTAACGACTCCTTCTCGCCCCTGGTCCAGACCCGCAGACTCATGGTGCGTTCCCACTTGGGTCGGTGGATGGTCATGTCCGTGACCGAGTAAGAAGACACATCGCGCCAGTAGTCAATGGCGGCTTTGACAAGCTTGGCAGCCTCATCCCCATAAGCAGGCCGTGCGGTCGCGCAGAGACAGAGCAGCAGCGTTACCCATCGATATTTGAATCTGTAAGACACCATGTTGGTCAACCAATTGCGTAAGGATCTTAGACATGCATATCACAATTCTTGGAGCAACCACAACTGCATACGGACAGCCCGCCAAGTCTCAATAAACTCAGGATGAAGCAGCTCAATGGTTGACAAGCATATGGAATTATACTATAGGGCGAACTGTCCCCATGTCTTATAGTCAATGTTAACTGGACAAGAATAGCGTAATTCAGGCCTTACACAGATGGAGGAAGGAACCATGTCTGCAAAAAAACAAGGGCGGCACACGATGGATAGAAGGGATTTTCTGAAACTCTCCGGTATCTTGGGCATAGGGTTCGCTGCTGGTGGCTTACTGCCGATTTCAGAAAGCGTAGCATTTAACAAAAAGCTGTTCAAGGTCACCGAAACCAAGCTGAATATGGGGACCTTTGTTTCCATCACGGTTATGCACCCCTCCAGAGTTCAAGGTGAGGAGGTAATCGGAAAGGCCTTTGAAGAAATGGATAGGCTTACCGGCTTGCTGGACCGTTATCGAACCGATACTCCCATCGGCGCCCTCAACAAAGAGGGGCAGTTGGGCGATGTGCCTCCTGAGGTAGCTCAAGTTATTAATCGCTCCCTCCATTTTCACAAAGCATCCGGCGGCGCCTTCGAAATAACCGTCCAACCGTTGGTCGACCTGTATAAGCGACATTTTGACGCCCACAAGAGTCCTCCGCCCGAAGCAGCTCTTGATAAGGCGCTGGAATTAGTCGATGCCGGCGCTGTGGTCTTTGACGGGAAATCGATCCGATTCAAGAAAGAAGGTATGGGGATTACCTTGGACGGCATTGCCAAAGGTTACATAATTGACCAGGCAGCCGAGTTCATAAGGAGTACCGGTATTAAACATTGCTTGATTAACGCGGGCGGCGATATTCGCGCGGTTGGGGGCAAGGAAGACGGTACGCCCTGGAAGGTGGGAGTGCAGAACCCTGACAAGGAAGGGCCTTACTTTGATACTGTTAGGATGGCAAACGGCGCTTTGGCAACGTCCGGTAATTACGAAATCTATTTTGATAAAGAAAAACTCTATCACCATATTGTAAGTCCAAAATCAGGGCTTTCGCCGCTGCAAAGCTCCAGCGTCACTGTCATGGCTTCCAATGTCATGGACGCAGATGCGCTGTCGACTGCCGTTTTTGTCCTTCAGCCTGATGCCGGGAAGCGTTTCATTGAAGGTATGCCTGGCACAGAATGCCTGATACTGGATCGTGCCAGACGGCGCATAGCTTCGACGGGGTGGCCCAGTTAGCTTGCATCTGGAAATTGAAAAAGGCCGCTGTGTCTCGGCGGCCTTTTTTTGTGCCTAAAAACTAAAGGCTAATCGCGTGGCTGACGATTAGCCTTTGGCAGGAGGAAAGCGAATGAAGAAATTTCTTCACCACGCTTCTTTTGTTTTATATTTTAGCAACAATGATGCCAAGGCATCATCTTGAGAAGAAGTGAACACCTTCGTTCACCCTCGATCTGCAAGGGTAGGAAGGTAACTGCCGAATGTTTCAGCAAAAAATTTATCTTCGATTCTTGACGATATTGCGAAAACACCGTTAGCCAGCGACTAGTTCCTCTCTTCAAAATCCGTCGATTTGTACAAATTTTTGTACAAACGACGTCCCGGAAATC
>JADFWI010000379.1 GCA_015222985.1 Pseudomonadota bacterium
ATCCGCCGAAGGCGGATTCGATGTTCGACGTTCATCTTTCAAAACAATTCCGTACGGCATGAATGTAACCTGTGAACGGTTACAATGTTTCTTTGATTGTTAGCATTTGGCGGATACTGGTTGGACGTAGATACTATGACTAACACGATAACCAAGGAAATAAGGGCGCTTTTGAGTGAGCGAAATGCCATTCTGCTCGCTCACAACTACCAGCCCGCTGAAATTCAGGATGTTGCCGACCTCGCGGGAGATTCCCTTGAACTCAGCATCCTTGCGGGGAAAACCGAGGCGGATGTAATCGTTTTTTGTGGTGTCCTCTTCATGGCGGAGACGGCTGCCATAGTATCTCCCGACAAAACCGTGCTTATGCCTCGCATGGACACAGGGTGTCCCATGGCTGACATGATTACGACTGAAGCCCTTGAGGCAAGGCTTGCCCGGCTTGGCGAAATCCCCGTTGTGACCTATGTCAACTCCCCTGCCTCAGTGAAGGCACACTCCACTATCTGCTGCACTTCTGCCAATGCTGTTGCTGTTGTAAACAGCCTGCCGGAGCACGAACTCCTCATGACGCCGGATCGGAACCTCTCCCAATATGCCGCATCCAAGACCAGCAAGAAAGTCAACTACTGGGACGGATACTGCCCGATCCATGACCGGTTGTCGGCCCGAGAAGTGATGATTGCAAAGGCAGCCCATCCAGAGGCTCTGTTTATGGCTCACCCAGAATGTCGTCCAGAAGTTCTGGCCCTGGCCGATGCTGTCTTGAGTACCTCCGGCATGCTGAATTTTGCCAAAGGTTCTGAAAATCAGTCATTTATCGTGGGAACGGAGGAAGGGCTGATCTACCCGCTGCAAAAAGCAAACCCGCACAAGTTGTTCTACAAGGTCTCCGACAACATGGTATGTGAGGACATGAAAAGAACAGCGCTCAGTGACGTCCTCAGAGCCCTAAGGACAATGACCTATGAGGTGAAAGTGCCCGAAACAGTCCGCAAGAGAGCCTTCAGGGCAGTAAAACGTATGCAGGAAATTACTGGGAGGTGAGACCGTGCTCAAAGGGGCTTGCTGAGCACATATTCCTCGTAATCGTCGGCCGACATGAGGACATCCAGCTCATCCACGGAATAGAGCCTGGCTCGAATCACCCACCCTTGGCTGTATGGTGAGCGATTGATTAGTATGGGGTTTTCAATGACATCTCGGTTCACTGCCAGAACCTTGCCACAGACAGGGGCATAGAGATCGTTAACCAGCTTTGCACATTCAACGCTGCCGAAGGGCTCGCAGTACACTATTTCATCACCTTCGTTTGGAAGTTCTATATAGTTGAGATCCCCCAACTCCAATTGGGCGTAATCGGTCATTCCGAGAGTCACTGTGTGATCGCCTTCCCGGCGGACCCATATATGCTCTTCGGAGTAATGTAGTTCGTCCAGTACTAACAAGCCGGCCTCGCCTTCGTCTCTGTCACTATTGTATCAATCCCGGATGCCTATATACCGAACCAAGAGTTTTTGTAAGAAAAAGTACGGAAAACCTCCGAATCTCCGCGGGCAACCTAGCCTCCGCCGATCTCTTCAAGGGTCTTATCGGAGATATCAAAATTGGAATATACTTTCTGGACATCGTCTGAGTCTTCCAGTCCGTCCATGAGCCGAAGCATCTGTTCGGCCTCCTTGCCTTCAAGTCCAATCGTGCTCTGGGGCAACATCGTGATCTCGTCAACGACATATCTGATCGCTCGATCATCCAGTGCCTTCTTCACCTGCTCAAAATCTTCCGTGGAAGTAATGACTTCTAAGGTCCCTTCCTCGTCATTGATGTCTTCTGCCCCTGCATCCAGTGTTATATCCATGAGGGTCTCTTCGTCCACGCTTCCCTTCTCAAAGGCAAACATCCCCTTTTTTTGAAACATCCAGGCCACGCATCCTGCCTCACCCAGGCTTCCCCCGGCCTTACTAAAGGCATGGCGTATATCGGCCACTGTACGGTTCTTATTGTCGGTCAAAGACTCCACGAGCACAGCCGCCCCGCCAGGTCCGTATCCTTCATAATAGACCTCTTCATAGGCGACCCCTTCCAGTTCACCTGTCCCTTTCTTTATTGCTCTTTCAATGTTGTCCTTGGGCATGTTTTCTGACTTTGCCGCAGCGATAGCCGTACGGAGGCGAGGGTTGGCATCCGGATCGCCTCCCCCAAAGCGAGCAGCCACGGTGATCTCTTTTATCAACTTGGTAAAAATCTTGCCTCGCTTTGCATCTGTCGCGCCTTTTTTGCGCTTGATCGTGCTCCACTTTGAATGCCCGGACATCGTGCCTCCTGAGTTGGCCTTTTACATACTTGCCTTTCGTGAGATCAGTTTTTTCCCAATCCTACGATATATATCTCCCTGCTTGCCTTCCTGGTGCTCTTTGGCCTTACGTGCACGACCCTGCCAAAGGACTTCTTGACTTGGTCCGAAAAAACCTTGAAGTCAGCCCCGTGAAAGATCTTACAGACAAAGGCTCCTCCGACTTCTAGAACGTGACCTGCAATAGCCAGGGCCGATTCACACAGTTCAAGGGACCTGTGAGCATCCAGGAACTTGTTCCCTGTGCTAGAAGGCGCCATATCGCTCAATACCGTGTCAAACGGGCCTCCAGCGGCGTCCAAGAATGACGCGTCAGGGCGTAGCACGTCGTGCTGGACAAATCGAACGTTGGGCGGAAGCTTTAGAGAAATCGGCGTGATGTCCACTCCAACAACGAAACCTTTGCCCCCCACTGTCCTTGAAGCAAACAGCAGCCATGAGCCGGGGACACAGCCCAAATCAAGCACACGGCCACCTTTTTTCAGGATACGAAAGGATTCTTGTATTTCTTGAAGTTTAAAGACTGATCGAGCTGGGAATCCTTCCTTACGAGCACGTATTGCATAAGAGTCATGCCATCTGTGAGATTTCACCCCGGACGGAATATATCAACAACTGGATCTTTTGCAAGACAAAATTGACGGTCTCGTAGAAAGTCGAAAAACACCTCTTCCTGTCATTCCGGCGAAAGCCGGAATCCAGTTTATTCAGCTAGTTAC
>JADFWI010000380.1 GCA_015222985.1 Pseudomonadota bacterium
AAAAAATAATCCTCGGAATATCACACATATGCCTGCGGTTATTTTTTTCGCATGCCTTGATCTTGAACAAAAATCCTCATTTATGGATGGACACTATTTAGATTCCAGCAGAATCGGAGGTTGAAAACCAAATGGGGACCAATGCGCCCAAATCCGCGGAGGCCAACCCAGCCGAGCCGACGCCGTGTTATGAAAACGATAGCAAAGAGCAGTTGGTCTGGCAAGAACATCGGATGTCGTGCCCGAGTTTTGACAGCAAGGGTTATCCAGGCGGCAGTTGCTATGTAACTGTGCCCACAAAGCCTTGCCGAGCTGGGGCATGTCCAATGTTGGATGCGGTGAGGCTTGTGTGGAAGCACCTGAAGTAGAAATCCGGGGACAGAAGACCCTGCTACAGATAGGGCTTGAAATCATAGCACCATGGTATTAGAAGTACCCAAATAAAGAAACCCCCGCCAAACAGGAAGAAGCCCTTTTTCTTGCACGTTCAGCGGAGGCTCTTTGTGCAAGGAAAACCATTGCCGGCACTCCTCGCACCTGCACGTATGCATATCAACAGCGTTTAAATTAATCAATATGGTTTTTCAGATCTAGGAGGCAGTTAACCCATGGAACCTTATCGTTTGCCATCGGACCAAGCAGCCTTTGTCAAAAAGATCCTCTTCTTTGTTGTTGTGGCTTTCGTCTCTTCGCCCTGGCCTTGTCGAGGCGAACAACCCACGTCGGCTTTTACACTAAAGTCAAGTGTTGACTACGCCCTGAAACACAACACACAGATACTGATCTCCAAGGAAGAGGTTGCTGCCGCCGAAGCAAACAAGAAAAAGCAATTCACAGAATTTCTGCCCAAGCTCAGCGGCAGCTACACGTACATCCGGTTGGATGAGAACAAAAGGAGTGCCTCAGGCATTGTCACAAGCCCTGAAAATCTATACGCTTTTGTGGCTACCCTTGACCAACCGATCTTCTCCGGGTTTTCTCGGTTGGCAGAGCACAATATATCTCGGCTGGGCCTTGATGTTACAAGATATCTCGAACAGCAAGCCCGCCATAATATCATTCTGAAGGTCAAAGGTGCATATTTTGTGATTCTTGAGAGGATAAAACTCAAAGGCGTTGCTCAACAGGCTGTAGCCCAGTTGTCAGCCCACGCAGAAGTTTCCCGAAACTTCTATGAGGTGGGCATGATACCCAAAAATAGTCTTCTCCAGGCACAGGTTGAACTGGCCAATGCCAGACAGGACCTCGTGGTGGCAGATAATAAAGTTCAACTTGCAAATTCGCAATTCAACACCATTCTGAGACGCCCGATTGATGCGCCCGTGCTTATAGAGGATGTCACGACTCTTGAGCCTTTCACCCACGCTTATGAGGAGTGTGTGGAAATAGCCATAAGGCGAAGACCCGAGAGATTTATTGCCAACCTGGAAGTGGAGACCGCTGAAGAACAAGTGCGCTTGACCAAGAAGGACTACTTCCCGTCCATAGACCTTCAGGCAAACTATTACAGCAGGGGCGACGGCCCAGAACTAAATGGCGGAACAGGTATTGCCGATGAAGAAGAATGGGATCTTGTAGCAACCGCGTCCTGGACTTTCTGGCAATGGGGAAAAACGCGTTACGGGGTGACGGAGAAAATGAGGCGCTTGGCACAGACAAAGCTCAAGAGGACTGAAATCGAGGACAACATCCGGCAGCAGGTAAAAGTAGCTTACCTCAAACTGAAAGAATCCGAAAAGAACATAGCGACGGTACAAAAGGCCGTGGAACAGGCCCAAGAGAACTTCAGGATTAGTGAAGATCGTTACAAAGAGCAAGTGGCCACATCCACAGAGGTTGTCGACGCCCGAACGCTTCTCACCATAACAGAGACGAATTACTATAATGCATTGACGACGTACAACATATCCAAAGCAGCGCTTGACTGGGCCATGGGGGTAGAGGTCGAAGAGTAGAGAATTCAGGTCTAAGGGGTGTTATCTTCCAAATTGAATACAGCTTTGATAGTGGTTTATTCTCTGTGCCGACTATGGTATGGTTATTGCCTGCACCAAAAATGATTTCGGCATGTTAGTACGAATGCCTCCAGACTCGCTTGTTGGTCGAGTCTGAAGATAACCGGGAGGACTTATGAGACTCTTGCCAAAACAATACAAAGGATTCATCTGGGTAATTCTTCTTTGCTCTGCTGGTTTGTGGCTTGGCTCCGCCGGAGTTCATGAACACCTGTTGGCAGGGACAGAGAAGACCTATGAAGAGCTCAAGATATTTAGCGATATTCTTGATATCGTAGAAAAAAACTATGTGGAAACAGTAGATTCCAAAAAGCTGATTCGCGGCGCCATTCAGGGTATGCTCAGATCTCTTGACCCCCACTCATCATTTCTGTCGCCTGAAGCCTACAAGGAGCTTCGGATAGACACTAAAGGAGAATTCAGTGGTATAGGCATCGTTATAACTATGCAAAACCACCAATTGACAGTCATATCTCCTATTGAGGGATCTCCCGCTCACACGGCCGGTATCAAGGCTGGAGACCGTATTGTTAAGGTGGACGGGGAAGACACAAAAGAGATGAAGCTGTGGGAAGCCGTCAAAAAAATGCGAGGAAAGAAGGGAACCACTGTTGTAATTACGGTTTGGCGAAAAGAGGCTCCCGAGCCTATAGAATTCAAGATTGTTCGTGATGTTATCCCCTTGGAAAGTGTACGTTCCTATACCCTTAAGCCTGGTTACGGCTATTTGCGGATTACGAACTTCAGGGACCGAACCTACAACGATGTAACGGCAGCCCTGACGGAACTGGAATCAGGTGAAACATCATTACAAGGTCTGGTCTTTGATCTTAGGGACAACCCTGGTGGCTTACTGGAACAGGCCGTTAAGGTAGCGGACATCTTTCTGCAAGAAGGACGGATCGTCTCTATTAAGGGGAGGTCCGGGTCCCACTCCAAGGTATATTCTGCTCATTCCGACAAAGAAAAACATGCCTACCCCATTGTCCTGCTGATCAACGAAGGAAGTGCGAGCGCATCAGAAATCGTAGCCGGGGCCTTGCAAGATCATGCCCGCGCACTTATTTTAGGCGCCACCTCTTTCGGAAAGGGATCTGTCCAAGCCGTAGAGCCGTTACGCGATGGGTCCGGCTTGAAACTCACTATCGCCCGGTACTACACGCCAGATGGCCATGCAATACAGGCAGAAGGGATCAAGCCTGATGTTGTTGTGGAAGAAAGATTCATTCCGGAAATCGACACCCAGAAAAAGCATCATGTCCAAGAGAAGGATCTTTTGAACCATATCTCGGCTGAACCAGATGAGGTCGTGCCGGAAAAAGGTAGTAAAAAAAGGTATATGGGGCATGTGTTTGGCGAGGAGCCGTCTGAAGCGGTTCAAGAACTGCTGACAAAGGACAATCAGGCCAAAAGGGCACTGGAAATTCTCACAAGTTGGCAAATATTTTCAAAGACGTCCTTTTAGACCTACCCCGGACAGACGCTAACCAGAAAACACTACATAAAGAATCTTTGGCAGAAAGAACACAACCTTCGCAAATAACGGACGAATGGCCTCATCCAGAAAGGTCTCCAAGAAAAAACGAACTAAATCTCTAATTATTTCTCTTATCGGCCTATTGCTCTTACTTGGAGTTTCCGGATTTGGGATCTATCGGCTTTTCTCTTCAAGGCTGAGCAGCAAGGCGCCTCTTTTTGAAACCTACCCCTCCCACGGAACAGAAGCCAGAATAAAAGAGTTTGATCGACGCATGTGCGATGCGCTGTTAGCCTTAGGTGTCCCTGCTGAGGATGTCCAATTCAACTCAGTGGAAACCATGTGGGATCATGCGGACCAGTGGACTTACTCTGAACTGCAAATCCGCCTCAGAAAAGCCCTCTCCAGGGAGACCATAAAGGCAATATTTTCCAGGGAGATCTCTGGTAGGGTTCAGGGAACATCCCTGAGCTTCAGGGCAGCGCCAAGTCATAAAATAATTCTTACTGTGTCAATTGACGGACACCCAACACATCGTCTTGTCTTTCTTCCGGTCGTGGAAAAGGCACCGACCCCTTCCCGCCCACCCAGTCTCCCACGTGTTGCCATCATCATTGACGACATGGGATACGACACAAAGATGGCGTCCAACTTCTTAGAACTTGACGGGGTTTTATCTTTTTCTGTCCTTCCAAACAGTCCCTTTCAACAGCAAATTGCTTCGGCCATTCATGAAATGGGTCGAGATGTGCTCCTTCATCTTCCAATGGAACCAATAGAGTATCCTGATGTGAACCCAGGAGCAGGGGCATTGATTTGTTCCATGAGCCCGGACGAACTTCTGGATCAACTTAACAAGAACCTCGATGCTGTCCCCTACATCGTGGGTGTGAACAATCACATGGGATCCAAGTTGACACAAGACTCAGCTAAGATGCGACAGATATTTACAGTTCTCAAAAAACGCAATCTCTTTTTTGTTGACAGTTTAACTAGCCCTAAATCGCATTGCCTTGGGGCAGCAAAACTCCTGAAACTTAAATTTGGCCGCCGTCATGTCTTCTTGGATCACGTTCAAGACACCAAGACTATTCGATTTCAAATTAAGCGGCTTATCTCTGTTGCAAAGACGCGTGGGTATGCTATCGGCATCGGCCATCCTTATGCCACTACACTGGAAGTCCTCAGGGAGGATCTGCCCAATATCAAGCGCAAGGTTGATCTGGTACCTGTTTCACAACTGGTGGGATAGCCGTTTTTCCTGTGTCATCGGGGGGTATGTGATATTATTGAGAATTGACATTCATTTTTAATACAATGGCATCGATCAACTGGTTGAAAGAACTGCAAAAAGCATCAACGCCTTGTTCTTGAATATCATCGCATATCTTATTCAATTCTATTCCCAGACCTTTCAACTCTTTTAAGTGCCCCTTCTCCTTGTCCAGATTATCTTCTATGGTTGGCTTTAATGTGGCATGGTCAAGCAACGCCTCGAGTGTCTTGTGAGGTAAGGTATTAACCGTATCTTTGCCAATTAATTCATCAACATACTTGACATCACTATAGTCAGGATTCTTGGTGCTTGTACTGCCCCAAAGGACTCTCTGGATATTGGCCCCCTTAGATCTCAAATCCTCAAAAATCTCACCATAAAAGACTTCCTTGAATCTCTGGTAGATCATTTTAGCATTGGCAACTGCAATCTTACCTTTTAGGCTTGCGTTTGAATGATCCAGTACCTTATCAATTGCCGTATCTAGTCTGCTCACAAACACGCTTGCCACTGAAGAGACAGTATTAATAGGATTGCCGTCTTTTAACCTATCCTTTAACCCCTCTATGTATGCCATGGCACACTGTTCATAGTGCTCCAAAGAAAAAAGAAGGGTTACATTGATGTTGAGACCCTCGGCCGTCAATACCTGTATAGCCTCTGGCGCCTCCTTTGTTCCAGGCACCTTAATCATGAGATTCTGTCTTGCCACTTGTTCATGTATTTTCCTGGCGTTATAGATAGTCTTTACTGGGTCGTCGGCATATTCTGGAAGGACCTCAAGGCTCACATAACCATCTCTGCCTTGAGTCTTGTCATAAACACCCGATAAAAGGTCAGCAGCAGACTGCACATCCTGTATTGTAACAATATCGTAGATCTCTAGAGGAGACCTTCCTTTTTTACCCAGTTTTTGTATGGTTTCATCGTAAATTGAAGAACCAATGATGGCTTTTTCAAATATACTCGGATTAGAAGTCACACCTGTTATACCCAGATCAAAAAACCTCTTAAGCTCTCCGTTCTGGATTATCCTTCTATCTATATTGTCATACCAAGGGCTCTGTCCCAACGTAGCCAGTGTCATAAGCTTATTTGTTTCCATACTCGTCTCCGTAGTCAAGGAAGAAATGTTGGTGGCAATATTGACGGTCTCGTAGAAAGTCGAAAAACACCTCTTCCTGTCATTCCGGCGAAAGCCGGAATCCAGTTTATTCAGCTAGTTAC
>JADFWI010000381.1 GCA_015222985.1 Pseudomonadota bacterium
AACATGAGCACACCTCTTCATCGATGGACCCGTCCGAGGTTGTCGTAGGAGCATCCCCCCGTGGGTGCCCAATCCAGACGATGTCTCAGAGGTTGATTTCATCGCAATCGAGTAGGGTGAAGCAGAGCGATCAACTCTGCTTCATCCCTCTCACAGAACCGTGCGTACGGGCCTCGTACACGGCTCCTGTTCTCTCTTATCCCCGATTTATCGGGGGAAGCTCGCCTGTTTTGACCTTATCCATTCCATACAGCCCAAGCCCGGCAAACCACAGATTAGACATTGCCCAATGGCTGTATTGACAAGCAGCATTTCTCCACGAAGCCATCTTGATACATTTAAACTCCCCCTTATAGCCCATTTGTCTGAGCCTTCGGTGGAGTTTTCGTGGTTTCTTCCACAATGACATCTGGATGGCCCGCAAGCGTCTGCGTACCCATGCCATCAGTCCCCCAAACACTTTCGTGCAATTCGCCACCTTAAAATAATTAGCGAAACCACGAAGCAACGGGTTCAAATCTTTAAGGATCTTTTTCATATTTACCGGCACATTACGCTGTGTACATGCCTTGACTTTCTTCTTGAACGTCCGAAGTCGTTTGGACTGTATCCGTATGCATTGAGGACCTATGACTACCCCAAGATACGATACTCCACGAGAAAGGCTCGTTATATGAGTCTTTTTCTGGTTGACCGTCAGCTTCAATTGTTTTTCAAGATGGTCACTGGCTGTCTTCAGCGCATTATCTGCACCGGATTTACTCGCCTTAAAAATCACGATGTCATCTGCATAGCGCACGATCCGATGTCCCCGGCTTTTCATAAACTGGTCAAAATTATCCAGATAAATGTTTGCCAGCAAGGGACTGATGACTCCTCCCTGAGGACTGCCGACAAATGTCGGTTCCAATTTCCCAGAGAGCATCACTCCACTTTCAAGGAACATCCTGATCAGGCGCAGGATACTGCCATCTGCTACTCGCGCTCGTACTGCATGGATGATAAGATCATGATCCAGCGTATCAAAACACTTACTCAAATCCATATCCACAACCCAATTCAATCCATACGTACGCATAAATGCCGTTGCCTTGGCTATAGCGTTATGCGCTCCCATGTTGGGACGGTATCCATAATTCGACGGATGAAACCACGGATTAAATATCGGTTCCAGAATATTTTTCAATGCCTGCTGGACCACTCGGTCACGAACTGTCGGAATTCCTATATTACGAATACCCCCATCCGGTTTCGGGATCTCTACCCGTTTTACAGGACGAGGGCTGTAGGTCTTCTCGCTCAGTTCCTTCAGAAGGGATAAAATTTCCTTGTCCAGTACAAATGCAAAATCTTTGCAGGACTGCCCGTCTATGCCGGGAGCTCCATTCGCCGATTTTACCTTTCGGAAAGCATCCTTGAGAAATTGATAATCAAGAAGCTTGTCATAAAGACTGTACCAGATTCGTTCTTTCATCCCGTCCTCTGCTTCGTTTCCTCGTACGTCCCTTTGGATACAACGTTTCCATTCTTCAACAATGAAAGGTCGCCTTCTAGCCGTTTCCGGCAATGTACAACCTTCTCCATCATCTACTTTGAGAGAGCAGCGTACGTGAAGAGCCCTGTTCCCAGGGGTGCCTCAACCACGCGTGCCCGCCTCGTCAGGCGGCTTGTTCTCCGTCCACCTTCAAGAACGTTTTCAGAAACTTTCGATAGAACTTCACCCCTTCGCAACTGCTGGTGCTTTTGGCTCTCCAACAGCCCCCGCAATCCTAGCTGCAGGTCGTTTCCGTTTTCTCCTCCACTCCGTTACCGGGCTTCTCAGGCGGAAACTTCATCACTACTACGGGTTCATCTGCCACCCTGCAAAACATCTCGCTTTCCTCGAGTCTCCTCTCGTCCGGCAATATCCCAACTCCGGGAACTCTACAGGGCTTCCCCGGTTAATGACCGGTCCCTGTGAATGATCACATCCTCAATCACTCAAGCAGTTTGTCTGAGTATCGGGCTTTGCCCTATTTTGCAGGCTTGCCCACTGCATGAGCCGAATCAGGTTTGCTTACGCTATGTACCATTCACTTCCTATCGCTTCCTTCAGACCCTTCCGTTACCAGAAACGCCCTTGCGATTCGGATTGATTTCCCCTCAGACGGGGTATCTCCACTTTCTTTCAAGCAGACGGGGACCCGGCTTTGCCGGGCAAACAAAAAACCGCGTCCCTGCTTATGGGATGCGGTTTTCTATTTTTGCTCCTTTTCAGTCTCCAGGAACCATCAAACCTGCTTCTGCGTCCCCTGGAATCCATGTACAAGCCAGCTTTCACCAATGCCACAGCTCAGGATCTTCCTGATCTGCAATGGATCGTGGTTCTTGGCGGCGGTATGATCCCGGCA
>JADFWI010000382.1 GCA_015222985.1 Pseudomonadota bacterium
CGAAGTCGGCTTGAATATTGGAATTTGAGATTTGTTTGAAATTTGGTGCTTGAAATTTGTGATTTTAGACACAAAACTCCAAGTCAGAGCCATCTATCTCCATTGAGGCTCCGATTTCGAGGCTACGCAGATGGAAAATTCATACTACGTCGGTGAAGGTTTTCGATAGAGAATCTGCCGTAGTTCTCGATGGGTGAAATAGGGATCATCATTTCTCAAGTACGGAAGGAGAATTTTTTTCTTTCTCAGAAGATCCCTGGAGACCTCAGCAAGTATCTCGTCCGGTTTATATAGAGCCGCGTTGACAATGGACTCACCAAAAGGACTGATGATCTCGCTACCGCCCCAGAACAGATAGGTTGAGGGGCCAAAGTGCTGATCGGCATTCAGCGTTTCCCGTTCTTCCGGCTCAGGCACATCCGAAACACTTCGTCTTTCATCAAAATCTTCTTGTCCTACGCGGTTCGCGCAGATATTGTACACACCGAAGACTTGTGAATAGAACCTGTTGATAACCTGCCAGGTTTCAATATTGGAAAACTCAGGTCCCATGGATCCCTTACAGGAGTTGATGATTGTGACAAAAACATCAGCTTTTTGGCAAACTCCAAGGTAGGGCAGCGACGGGTGCCAGACGTCATTGCAGATGAAGACAGCGATAGAAAAGCCATGGAGGCGAAAAACAGGGATGTGTTTTCCAGGAGAGAAGTATTTGCGTTCTTCAAAGACACCATAGTTCGGAAGGTTCAGTTTTCGATAGGCGAAGAGTATTTGTCCATCAACTGCCACTAGAGCGGAGTTGTAGAAATTCATGGACGGGGATTCTTCAATAAAGCCCACAACGGCAGCCGTGCCTTTTGTCGCGGAGGCCAATCGTCTGATTTCCTCAGAATCGAGTCTGAGCGAGACCTTATGGTATTGCTGTCCCACAAAATATCCGGTCAGGCTCAATTCCGGAAAAACGATCAAGTGGGCGCCTTTTTCCCTCCCCTCGTGAATCTTCGTGACTACTTCGTCCAGGTTGGCCTGAAGGTCCAACAAGGCAGGGTTTGTCTGATAGACTATGACTTTCATTTCAGTTCAGGAAATCTGGTCCTTTGGGCCAGGTCGCCGACTTCGCCAGCCTACTCCGCCCGCCTGCGGGTCATAGCCTTCGGCGGAGAACCCGAAGTGGCAACGGCTACGAAGGCCGGGAAGTAGCATTGGGAGAGGGCTTGACATCCGAGTGTGTCCTTTGTAAAAAAGATTTGAATTGAAATATTCTATAGAGGAAATTTCTCTTAGCACGAGAAGACCTGCGGGGCAATACATTTTTTGGGCTGGCGCTCCGGGAACTGGCTGAAGGTAAGCGTGTATGTCAGACGCCTATCAATTTGTCATTCAACATCCTGAAATGGTGACAGGCTGGATCGTTGATCACCTGTGCATAAGTCTTGTTGCCATTGGAATAGGAGCCGTCCTCGGCATAACGTCAGGGATCTTCATATCAGCAAAAGGTAGAGAGCATATGGCAGAGGCGGTGCTCTATCTTGCGGAAATCATGATGACAGTCCCCAGCCTCGCCCTTTTGGGGCTGCTAATGGTCCTTTTGAGCCGCATAGGATTGAGCGCCATCGGTTTCCTTCCTGCAGTCATCACTCTGATTGTCTACGGGCAGTTACCTATCATACGCAATACTTGCACTGCGATCCGCCAGGTTGATCCAGCGATGATCGAGGCCGGCAGGGGCATGGGGATGAGCGAAAGGCAACTTCTTTTCAAGATCAATCTCCCCCTTGCTTTCCCCGTGATTATGGCTGGGTTGAGAAACGCCATGGTGCTCATTATCGGTATTGCGGCAATTGCAGCTTTGATCGGTGCCGGTGGGCTTGGAGTGCCCATATTTCGGGGATTAAGAAACGCTCGAATGGATTTAATCATTACAGGAGGCGTGTCTGTTTCTGTACTTGCTTTGCTAGTCGACGGGCTTATGGCCCTGTTGGAGCGCTGGGTTACGCCCAAAGGCTTGAGAGGCTAGTGCGAAAATGATCAGACTGGAGAAAGTGACCAAGATCTATCCTGATGGCACAGAAGCGGTAAGGGAGGTGAGCTTTGAGGTCGACCGGGGGGAGCTGTGCGTGCTGCTAGGTCCTTCAGGATGTGGCAAGACCACAACAATGAAAATGATCAACCGGCTGATTTCTCCTACCAGTGGAAGAATATATATTGATGGAATGGACAATACCAGCATAGATGAGAACGAACTCCGAAGAAACATAGGGTATGCCATTCAGGAGATAGGGCTTTTTCCTCACATGACTATAGGTGAGAACATAGCGACGGTCCCGGCGCTAAAAGGCTGGCCGAAAGCCAAGCGCAGGAAGCGGGCCAAGGAGCTTTTAGAGCTTTTGAGAATGACGCCTGATGGTTTTATAGACAAGTATCCGCGCGAGCTTTCTGGCGGCCAGCGCCAGCGGGTAGGTGTAGCTCGAGCATTTGGAGGGGATCCCCCTATCCTGTTAATGGATGAGCCTTTTGGAGCCATCGATCCGATAACCAGAGGGGACTTGCAGAATGAGTTCTTGAAGATACAGCAGGAGTTACAAAAGACCATCATATTTGTGACCCACGATATTCATGAGGCGATCAAGATGGGGGACAAGATAGCCTTGATGAAAGGAGGGCGGCTGGTGCAATACGCTCCGCCTGCCGAGCTACTTTATGGGCCGAAAGATCAGTTTGTAGCGGATTTTGTTGGCGCCGATCGGGGCCTTAAAGGTTTGCAACTGATCCGCACAAAGGAAGTCATGTGGAGGTCACCGCGTACGGCAAAACCCGACGAGGAAGTAAAAGCCGTTCGAGATCGGATGGAGCGAGAGGGAATCGATTGGCTGGCGGTTATTGACGATGAGGGAAGGTTTACAGGATGGGTAGTCTCGTCAGATCTGGAAAGGGGCCGGAAGGTAAGAGAAATCATGAGTACTGCGGCAATCAGCGCCACCAGAAATGCTGTCTTGAGTGAAGCCCTTTCCTTAATGTTGACGAGCGGGCTCAATGTACTGGCTATAGTCGATCAACATGACAAATTAGAGGGCGTTTTAACGTTTCAGGCAATCCGGGAGGCACTGAGGGAAGCTGCTCAGAAGGCCTCCGTTCGCTTGGGGCGGACTGCGCCTCAGAGAGAAGTGTCTCAATGAGACATCAGGTGATTCTGGTTGTCCTTCTTACGCTTCTTGTCGGAGCGACTATTTGGGTTACTAGTCTGGGCAAGATAGGGATCTACAGCACCTTCACGTACGATGATTTACTCTATTGCGCATGGGCTCATTTCAAGATGGTATCGATAGCAGTCGTCATAGCCACTGCGATCGGTGTACCCCTGGGAGTCCTGGTCACCCGAGCAGGTCTTGAGAAACTCGCGCTACCCGTGATTGGCGGAGCAAGCGTGGGTCAGACGGTACCGAGCCTGGCTGTCATTGCTATTATGGCTCCACTTCTGGGTTTTGGCCTTCAGTCAGCAATTGTGGCATTGGTCATCTATGGACTCCTTCCCATCCTACGCAATTCCTATGCGAGTATCAAGACGATCGATCCAACGGTGATAGAAGCTGCAAGGGGAATGGGACTGACCAGAATGCAAATTGCCCGGAAGATAGAGTTGCCCTTGGCAACACCCGTCATCATGGCTGGGATCAGAATCTCCACCGTTATCACGGTGGGCACTGCGGAACTCGCTGTTCTTGTCGGCGGGGCAGGTTTGGGCAAAATTACATTGACTGGCGTATTTGCCCGTGAAGCTTTGATCATCCTTCAGGGGGCAGCGCCGACTGCAGTCATGGCTATTACGCTGGGTTTTCTTTTGGAACGAGTGGAACGGTGGATGACCCCCCGGGGGCTGAAAGTCGATATTCGGATTTAAGGATCATCTCCAAAAGAGTTGGTAGGATGATAAGGATTCAAGGGGTCAAGGGCATAAGCGCTAAGTTATTTTTGCGCCGGATGGACTGTGGAAGATTTGCTGAAAAAAATGAACGTCCAACATCGAACGTCCAACATCGAATGTTGAATGGAAAAAGATGAAGAAACTCAAATAGCTGTTGAATGTGCCGACTTCGCCATGCCTACTTCGCCGAAGCTTCGAAGGCTGAAAGTAGCTTTAGCTACGAGCTCTCCGCCGA
>JADFWI010000383.1 GCA_015222985.1 Pseudomonadota bacterium
AGACCATCTCCGTTCACGCCTCTTCGTTTTGCCATGGGCTCCTCCGGGTATTAGGCTATATGTGGCTTCTAAGAGATTTTTTTCGGGCAACTATTCTACCGCTTTAACGTCATTTTTGGGGTTGAACTAAAGGCTTAAGACCTTTTGCCTTACACACTGCGCCTTGAGCCCTGTTATTGACATAATAAGATCCGCTTTCAAGAAATGCAATGCAAAAAACAAACCTTTCTCGTCTCCTCAGGTAAAAAAAGTCAGTCGCTAGATCGCATCTTGCCTGGTTTGGGTTCGCGCTGGCTGATCACATGATCCACAATGCCATACCCCTTAGCCTCCTGGCCGCTCATAAAGAAATCCCGATCGGAATCGTTTCGGATCTTTTCAATATCCTGGTGGGTATGGAAAGCAAGAATCTCATTTAGCGACTCACGCATCCGCAGGATCTCCTTGGCCTGAATGGCCACATCTGAGGCCTGGCCCTGAAAGGAACCCATGGGTTGGTGGATAAGTATCCTGGCATTTGGCAGTACGTAACGTTTCCCCTCTGTTCCCGCTGCCAGCAAGATTGCGCCCATGCTGGCAGCCTGGCCCATACACAGCGTACATATGTCGGGCTTAATATAACGCATGGTATCATAGATGGCCAAGCCCGCAGTAACCATGCCCCCGGGTGAGTTGATGTAAAAATTGATATCCTTGTCAGGATCTTCAGATTCGAGAAAGAGAAACTGGGCTATCAAAAGATTGGCAAGCTCGTCACTCACGGCTGTTCCGAGAAAGATAATCCGATCTTTCAAGAGCCTGGAATAGATGTCATAGGCCCGTTCCCCTCGACTGCTTTGCTCAATAACCATTGGAATAAGCGGCATTATGAGTCTCCTTCTTCAATTGTTTCCACATCGCACATGTCAATAATATGCTTGATAACCTGCTTTTCAAGGGTTCTTTGCTTGAAAACGTCAAGGGCCTCCTGGGAGCTGTTATGGAATTCCTTGATTGTGTCCACTGGTTGATTCAACGCCCCGGCAAACTCCTCATAGGCCTCATCGAGCACTTCATCCGTCAAGGTGATCTCCTCCTGATCGATTACTTTTTCAATTAGTAAGTACTCCCGCACTTTTCTTTCGGCCATGGGAAGATATTTTTCAGAAAGCTCCTCCTCTGTTTGGCCTGATTGCTCCAAGGACATACCTCTTTGAGCCATGAGGCTCTGGGCCTCCCTGACCACGCCGGCAAGCTCTCCCTTTACCAAGGCTTCAGGGAGTTCAAAATCGGATTGCTCTATCAGCTTGTCAATGATGTCTTCGCGTAGTTGCCGCTTGGATTCCGCCTTGTACCTTTGCTCCAAGTCCTTTCTGATCGCCTCTTTCAGTTCGTCCAGTGTCTCATACTCTCCGAGATCCTTAGCAAACTCGTCATCAAGCTCAGGCAGGACCTCCTCTTTGATCTCCTTTAGGGTGACCTTGAAGGTAACTTCAAGGCCGGCAAGGTCCTTGTTGTAATAGTCATCCGGAAAACGTACCTGAAGCTCTTTGGTACTGTCTGGTTCCATTCCCACAAGCTGCTTGTCAAAATCCTCCAATATCCGCCCTGATCCGATCTCTACCTGAAAGTTCTCTGTCTTGCGGGTGGGCTCCAACGGTTTGCCGTCCTTGAACCCTTCGTAATCTATGATGACGACATCTTTGTCTCGAACCGGTCGGTCTTCATCAACACTTTTTAGCTGGGCATTTCGTTTCTGTAGCATCTTAAGCTGGGTCTCGACCTCTACGTCATCTACGATGTGTACCTTCTCCTTAAGTTTCAATCCGTTAAGATCTAAATCCCCAACAGGAGGACGAACTTCGATCGTTGTCGAATAACGATATGGTTGGCCCTTTTCAAGATCCGGCCGATCGATGGCTGGCTCCCCGAGAGGCACTAACTCGGCCCGCCCCAGGGCCTCGCCATATGAATTCTGAATCAACTGGCCAGAGACCTCTTCATGCATCTCTTTCTTGAACCGCTTTTCCAAAAGAGCCAATGGCACCTTGCCAGGACGAAATCCTTTGATTTTTGCATTGGTCTTGAGGGTTTTGTATGCCTTGTCCAGCTCCCGGGTGACATCTTTCTCAGGGATCTCCACGTGCATGATTTTCTTCACCGTGCTTACGTCTTCAACATCTACTTTCATAAAACCCCTTTCTTATATCACATTGGTGCGAGAGGGGGGATTTGAACCCCCAGGGCACGGAGCCGCTGGATCCTAAATCCAGTGCGTTTGCCAATTTCGCCACTCTCGCACGAACAACGTTGATTTTTTGAACGAGAAGTAATATTTTTATTTTGTTCTTACCGAACAAGAAAAATTAGTATCAAACCCAAACTGTGTCAAGGAGAATTGAGCGAGAGTGCTCTTGAGAAGTTTGCAAACCAGATACATCCGGCGTATGCTGCTACCGAGAAAATCGGATCTGATTTGGCTCCTCATCCTGATATTTGCCGCCCTTACACCAAAAGCGCTGGCTCAGGAGATATCTTTGCCAGCTAAGCTTCCCGGTCAGAAGGTTATCGTGTTAGACCCTGGTCACGGCGGCCACGACCTTGGGGCAGTCGGCCCGTCCGGCCTGGCCGAAAAAAGCTTAACACTGGCCCTTGCCCAAGAAATCAAAGACATCCTCTCCGGGGCTTATACCGTCTATTTAACCCGTGACGGTGACTATTGGGTTGACATTGAAAAACGCACGGCCATAGCTAACCATCTCCGGGCGGATGTCTTTGTAAGCCTTCACGCCGGAGGGAGTTTTCATCACAAGGCCGGAGGCATGGCAATTTACTATTTCTGTCCAGGCACAACTCAAGGGCTGTCCCTTCAGCAAGAAGAAAATACTGTTGGGGCCATAGACACTCTCCGCCTTTGGGACGACATTCAGGCCGTGCACGCAGCCAAGAGCAAGCTATTGGCAGATATTGTGCACAGGCAACTCCTTGCAAAGCTCAACCCTATGGATAGAGGAATTCACAAAGCCCCTTGCTCGGTTCTCAGAGGAGCGGATATGCCGGCCATCTTGTTTGAGATCGGTTATGTGAGCCATCCTGCCGAGGAAAAGGAACTCAGAGACTCGAGTGTGCTGGCCGCTGTTGCCGAGGCAGTAAGTCAGGGGATAAGAGAGTTTTTCAGGCAACAGGGTGGTTGCCTTAGCGCAAGAGACATGATAGAAGAAGATATTGGAACGGGGCGTGGCGCAGCCTGGTAGCGCGCCTGCTTTGGGAGCAGGAAGCCGGGGGTTCAAATCCCTCCGCCCCGACCAGATTCCATCAAGAAACACCTGACTAACTTACTGTAATGGGGATGAAATATGACGGATTTTCTTGCTCACAAGGAACACGCGTATCACCTGCAGGAGCATGCCATTCTGGAGAATGAGGATGGCACCTATGAATACATGGCATGGGATACCAAAGGTGAGAAGCTCTCTTGGATCAGGGGACAAGCCAAAATATTGGGAGATGTATTAGGCTTGACAAGTATTACATCTCAAGGCGAGGAAGAGACAATAGAGACCCAACTGGAGTTGAAGTACGAACTTAGTCAGCTTCCAGAATGGGACAAAACCAAGTATTATTGTGTGATAACACAAGAAAGCCTTGGTGGTCTCCTGAAATACTGTGGCACAGGCAAGTTCGTTATGAAAGGGGAACAAGAGTATAAAGCTGTGCAAGAAAAGCTAAAAACCTACGGGGTCCACATCTCATCCGAATAAGTTGTGCTCAGTCTTCCTTCATCAGTTCATTTTCGTATACATCTAACCCCTTTACAGAGTCATGAATGTCTGCACCATCAGGGAGTCTATTCGAAAGATCCTTGATTTTGCCCCTAAGGCAAGCTTCGCACGCGATAAGAAGCTCCTCCTCTATCGAAGTCATGGGAAGCATGGAACACGCCGGACATATGGCAATACGATTCGGGCCTAACCATATCTCCTTTGGATCCCCTTTTGCCACATGTTTGCAGGCCAACCACAGGACTTGCTCACCATGTTTTGGACACTCACCCATCTTTTTCTCAAAGTCTTGTGCCTTAAACGTCATCACGCGCCTCCTCACTCTCCTTCGGCCTTGCCTTCAAGGCATTTGGCCATGTCCGCGACAAGGGCAGGCTCTTACATATTCTCAAGAGTCCTAAGCTCCTCAAGGGATATGTCTATATTGGCGTCCTGTTCAATCCGTTCACCACGCTTTAACTTGGCCAAAAGAGACTCCGCCAACACGATTGTAATCTCATGCTGAGCCATTGTGCTGTTTACCTCTTG
>JADFWI010000384.1 GCA_015222985.1 Pseudomonadota bacterium
AGGCAGTATACCCACAGGCTCTCATCCCGCGCTTGAATGAAATGAACTACCGTATCGACGTCGATACCATGAAGGCACGCCAAGACCACGACTTCTTGTTTGAAGATTTATATGCCACACTCAAAGGGCGAGAAGGGGCTGTCGATTTGCTCTGGGAAGAGATCGACTGGGACGTTCTCATTGTAGTAGTCACAGGCACTGACCGCTTGATGCACTTTCTGTGGGATGCCTATGAACAGGGGCAGCATAACCATCACCAAGCATTTTTGGACTACTATGAAGAGGTCGACCGATTTGTAGGCCATGTGTACGATAGATTTCTGGGCTTGGATGGTTCGGAGGATGGACTTAACACGTTTTACATGCTCTCCGACCATGGTTTTACAGGTATCAAAACCGAGGTCTACCTGAATCGCTGGCTGGAGAAAAATGGATACTTGAAATACCAGAAAGCGGAACCTGACAGCATTATGGATATCGGGCCGGGATCCACGGCTTTTGTCATGGACCCTTCTCGAATCTATATCAATCTTAAAGAAAAATATCCTCTGGGAACGGTCGATCGCGCTGACTATGAGCGGGTGCGGCAGGAGATCAAGGAAGGACTCGAAGAACTTACTTTCGAAGATGGCAGGAAAATTGCCAGGAAGATATACTTCAAAGAGGAGCTTTATCACGGGCCTCATATCGATCAGGCCCCTGACCTGGTTGTACTTTCCCACCATGGATATGACCTTAAGGGCAAAGTGAAAACGGATGTGGTTTTTGGACGTTCAAATCTTGTGGGCATGCATACCCAGGATGACGCCTTTTTTTATAGCAGCAGCGGCGCTGAGTGCAGGTCTATCTTTGAGGCGAAAGACATTATCTTGCAACCCCTTTCTGACTAAATCGGGAGTAATCCACCTGGCGAAATGGAACCATAGTGTTCACCTTGGCAAGATGCTTGCTTGTTTAGTTCTGCCATAAAAAATACGTAACGGAGGTTTACATGAGGCTTTTCTGCGGACGTTATTGCCAAACCGTTTTTTTCATCCTTTTGATGCTTTTTGTCCTCTCCTGCAGCAGCGACCCTGCCGAGAAACGGGCAAAACACATGAAGCGGGGAGATGACTATTTTGAAAAGCAGGAATTCAAGAAAGCCATTATTGAGTACAAGAATGCCATCCAGGCTGAACCAAAATTCGTGCAGGGCCATTACCATCTTGCCCAGGCCTATCTAAAGACTGCGCAGCCCAAACAGGCATTTGGGGAGCTTGCCAGGACAGTTGACCTGGATCCTGACAATTTGGATGCTCAACTCAAACTGGGCCAGTTCTATCTTGTGGGCAAAAAAACGCAAGAGGCCGCCGAAAAGGCGGATTTCGTCTTAGAAAAAGAGGCGAAAAACATTGATGCGTTGTTCTTGAAGATGGGTGTCCTCCTCCAGGAGGGCAAGCCCTCAGAAGCCGCAGAAGTCCTCAAGGAAGTAACGCTCCTGGACCAAAAGAATGTCAGAGCTTACATCTCACTTGCACGTATCGCCGGAAGCCAAAGACGTTTTGATGAGGCAAAACATTATCTCACAGAGGCTGTAGCGGCCAGTCCGAAGGACCCTGCCGTCAGACTTGAACTCGCCCGTTTTTATGAGCATCGAGGGGATTTTGACGAAGCACTAAGAGAATTTGAAAACGCCATTGCCAAGAACCCGGAAGACATCGCTCTGCTTGGTCAATTGGGAAACTTCTATCTCCGTCGGGGCGATTCCAAGGCATCCGAGGACACCTACCTTAAGATGGCTGAAAGGTCGCCTGATCGCGTGGGTTCGAAGATGACCCTGGGCGCTTTTTATGCGTCTCAGAAAAAGTGGCAACAGGCCATCGAGTGGATGCAGAAAGCACAAGAACTGCAACCGGAAAACCTTGAGATTCAAAATGCCATTGCATCTCTGTACATGGACAGTGGTAAACCGGAAGAAACGCAACGGCTTATTGATGTAGTGCTGAAAAAGGATGACAGCAACCTGCGAGCTCGTCTGTTAAAAGCGCGTCTGCTCTTTAGAAAAAAACAACTACCAGGGGCAGCAGACGTCCTTGAAGCCATAGTCAGGGACCATCCAAACCATTCAGGTGCGTACTACTATCTTGGGCTTGTCTATCTGGCCTCAAAAGAACACAACAAGGCAAAAGGGGCATTGCTCAAAGCCGTGGAATATAATCCCGGCAATCTGAATGCCCGAATCTTCCTGGCTGAAGCTTTCGTTGCCGAACGCGCGCCAGACTTGGCTCTTGAGCATATCAAGGTAGTTCTTGCCAGAGATCCTAGGCACTTCCGAGCTCATTTGTTAAGGGCTAACGCCTATCTTTTGAAGCGGGATTTCAAAAAAGCACGGAATGCCTATTTACATGCAACGGAGATACGTCCTGAAGATCCTGCGGCTTACTACCAGTTGGCCCAACTGGACCGCCATGAACGACGCTATGGCGAGGCCATGAAGCTCTTGGATAAAGTGCTGACTTTGAAACCTGATCATATAGGCGCTATGGCAGCAAAGGTCTCCCTCCTCATGGCCCAAGAACAGACTGCCAAAGCGGTTTCATTCCTGGATGATAAAATCCGGCAGAACGAAAAAAAACCCAAGTTGGCAGCTATCTTCCTTGAAATGAAGGGCAGTGTCCTGTTTTCGCGGAAGGACTATAGGCAAAGTGAGATCGCCTTCAAGAAAGCGCTGGAGCTAAACTCCGATCTGGTAGCTCCTTATCTATCCTTGGCCCGTCTTTATCTGGCCAGGAATGAAACAGCCAAGGCAATCGCCCAGTACCAGGAAATCCTGGAAAAACGACCAAGATTCATCCAGGCCCGTATGGCTTTGGGTGCAATATATGACGCAGAGGGAAATACTGCAAACGCGCGCCGGACCTATGAAAAGGTTTTGGAAATTGATCCCAGCTTCGCACCTGCCGCCAACAACCTGGCCTGGCTGCTTCTCCAACAAGGGCAGGATCCGGATCGTGCCTTAAACCTTGCAAAAAAAGCGAAAGCGCGCTTGCCGGATGACCCCAGTGTTTCGGACACCCTCGGCCTTGCTTTCATTGTCAAAGGCCTTTACGCCAGCGCCATTTCCGAATTGAGTGATGCCGCAGAAAAGATGCCACGGAATCCTACAATACTCTATCACCTGGGCCTGGCCCACTGGAAAAACAATGAGGCAGACCAAGCTGTTGAGGCTTTGAATACTGCGCTTGAAATCGAACATCCCTTTGCGGAACGAGAAGCGGCAGGCAATCTCCTCGCAGAGATCAAAGCATCAGAATCTTAGGAATCTTGGGAGCCTGACAGTTGAAACACCTTTCTTTTCGCGTTCTTTTTTCTTGCATCCTTTTGCCGCCCCTTCTCTACATTCTGTCCCTTCAGGGATTGGAAACACTTTTTGAGAAGAAATGGACTGCTGAGTTGCAAGGCGTGCTAATTTCCGACTCAAGATCCCTCCTTCAGGGCCGTATCGGCATTCAAGACGAAATCCAACAAAACATTGATCGGCATCTTGCTTCACTTATCGCTTTGAAGTGGGGTGTCTTGCCTCAAATCGTAGTTAAGACCAGAACCGGCAGTTGGCTCTATCCACCTTCCAGTCAAGAAGCGCTTTATCCATTTGACTCAGACGCACTCCATTTTGAGAAGCCACCCCCTGGCCCCACAGAAATGATTCAGGTTGCGCAAAAGAACTTGGAGGTTATGAACCAGGGGCTTGAGCTTTCCGTCATCGTACAGATAGCTAGAAACACCTTGCTCGCAAACAGTGTCCTTGCCTTTTACATCGTTGTTTTCGCCTCCCTCCTCTACCGGGCATACCGTGTAAGCGCCAGGGAAGCCCAGCAACTGAGCCTTCGGAACCAGCAAGCTCTTGAAGCTGCAACCAGTAAGTTGACTGCCACCCAACAACGTCTGACGGACGTTACGGATACAGAGAAGCTTCAACAGGATGAAATTGATAGGCTTCAGGCTGAACTCGGCTTGGCCAGCGACAGGGTGCGGGCTACTGAAGATGAGGCTTTGACAGAAATGGAAAAGCTGGAAAAAAGTCTCCACGAAAACATTGCCCTTAAAGAAAAGCTGGAAGATGAGGTCAGCCGCCTTGCAAAGGAATTGGAACGGATAGAGTCTTCTCAGAAAGTCCCAACCAAGAAACAACGTCAGCAGATCAATAGCATAACGAAGCGGTTCAAAACTCTGTACAAGAATCTTGAAATTCAGCCGAGAGCCGTGGAAGGGTTCCTGAGCCTGCAAGGCGATCTGCAATTGCGTGCTGAAGAGTTTATCCACAACATGAATGAAAATACCAACCAGCTATCCGTAAGGAGAAAGGTCTTTTCCAAAAAGGGGGTCGGACCGGCCTTTGAATGCGAATTTGGCTACAGAGGAAGGATCTACTGGAGGCGTGGTCCTGGCAAGAGAACCCAGATTCTTGTCATCGGCACGAAGAACTCTCAGACAAAGGATTTAGCCTACCTGGAAGGTTTGTAGACGCCTTGGCATGTATGCCACAAACTTGCAGGACGCCACGCTCCAAAACGAGCTTGGCATCCTGACCGCTCGTCTTGAGTCTCAGATCAGTATCCAGGAGGGTTTCCATAGCCTTGGCAAGTTCCTCATAGCTATAGTTCTCAGAGTGCACGAGAGTCATGTAAACAGCATAAGGATGCGCATTGCCGGTTAGAAGATCTCCTTTACGCTTGTCCAGTTCCGGCCATACTGCCCTTTGGAAACTCCCGTAATTCATCCTCGTCTTCCAGCTCTTTCCTGACGAACTCCGAATGAAATCCTTTGCCAGAATCATCTTCCGCACCTGGTTGATGGCAGATGAGAGGATCTGAAGGGGAAACAAGTTGGCTTGCAAGAGGCTATCCACATAGAAGAGCGCCGTTTGTGAGTTCCTTTCCCCAATTGCATTGGCGAGTTCGTAGATCGGGTCTTGCTTGGATTTGTCTGATGTCTGTTGAATATCATCCACCAGAATCTCATTGCGATCACCTACAAAGGCGATCAGCTTCTCCATTTCATTGCTAAAGCTACGCAGGCTCGCGCCTGTCTTTTTATACAACGCCTCAAAACCACGAGTCGCCATGGTCTTGCCCACGCGTGTCAGAGTTTTCTTCATATGGGCTTTCAAGATTTCTTTTTGCTCGCGCTTATCGGCTGCACGTTCCCCTTGAGCGATTGAGCAGTCGATGACCACTCCGATTTTCTTTATCGTCTTGTAGAGCTTCCTGCGCTTGTCAACGAATTCCGTAGTAAGAAAAAGATGATTGGTCTTGGGAAAACCTGCAATGATAGCGTCACTCAAGACATCGCCCTCATCTTCATTAGCCGGCGCTTTCATCTGTTCCCGAAGGCAATAATCAAGTACTTGATCAAGCCACGTGCCGGCGCCCGTTTTGACAGTCCGGATACGGTCCCCGAAGGCTTTGTCCAGGAGTTTTTCCAGGTCTTCATGGCCCACAGTCTCAAGGGAGAGCCCTATCGCGCTCAGCATGTGAAGGAAACACCTGGCAGCCCCCTTTAAGTCTTCCTTTTCAAATGCCTCTTTTGATTTCGTAAGGAGTTCATCAACGGTCACTTTTGAATAGAACACCTGTGTGTCATGAACTGCAATCACCTTAGAACAAGGAAGAAGAGGAAATGTATTCAGACGTTCAACGGCCTCATGAATACTTGCCGTTGCCCCGTCCAGCGCCTCATAGTTGAGGGTCTGTTCCTTTGATGGGACTATGGCATCCAAGAGGGGCTTAAAGGCAGATTTGTAGAGAAATTCGTCACCGTACAAAAGGTAAACCGGAGCAACGTTGCCTCTTTGGATCTCGGCCAAGAGCTCGGATAGGTTCTTGTAACTAGCCTCGGTCGTCATTTGTCATTGTTTCCGCCTCGTTAGTACTACGATCATGGCTACGGCAATTGCCGCCGTGATCACACCGATAAACTGAGATATGGAAATCATGCCTCCCAGGAGTATGCCCCGGTCATCTCCTCGAAAAAACTCAATGATAGATCGGGTTACGCTATAGAGCAAAACGTAGGTCCAGAAAATCTGGCCCTGGAACCTCTTGACGCGCTTGAGCCACGTGAGGAGCCCAAAGATCACAAGGCCGTTCAGAGACGAATAGAGCTGGGTTGGATGGAGAGCTATCCCTATGGGCGCCAAGGACTCGGGATGTGTAAAGGTGACGGCCCAGGGAAGGCTGGAAGGTTTCCCATAGCAACACCCGGCAGAGAAGCACCCAAGGCGCCCCACAAATTGCCCGAAGGCAATAGAGGGCGCTATGATGTCAGCGGTCTTCCAAACCGGCAGTCCTTTTTTTCTGACATACCACAGCGCTGTCATGACCGCGCCGAAAAACCCGCCGTAAAATATGAGTCCGCCGTGCCATATGCGAACGATTTCAACAGGATCGTTTACAAAGGTGGGCCATTCAATCACGACATAGAGTATTCGGGACCCTACGATCGCAGCAATAAGAATGTAGAAACAGAGGTCCAGGATTTGATCGGGATTTTCACCAACCCTCCGCGCTTCTTTAAGCGCCAAGCCTATGGCCGAGAGGAAAGCCATGGCTACAAAAACGCCATATGTGTGGAGGGCAAATGGACCTACGTGAAAGAGGACGGGATGCATATCAGATCTTTCGCAACACTACATTCAGGCACAATATGCCGACTCCCACCGAGATTGCACTGTCAGCGATGTTAAAAGCCGGCCAATGTGCTGTGCCAACATAAAAGTCAAGGAAATCGATTACCTCTCCGAAACGGAGACGGTCAATGAGGTTTCCCAAGGCTCCGCCGAAAATCATAGCGAGCGCTACCGCCACCCACGGCTTGGTGGAAGCAAGTCTCCTGTAAGAGTAAAGAATAATTCCAAGGGCCAAACAGGAAACCACCAGGAAGAACAGGGTTCGAAACCGTGTCGCTTCCCCGGCCAACAATCCAAAGGCGCCACCAGTATTCCGAATCTGAGTTAGCGCAAAAAAACCAGGGATGACTTCCAGGGTTTCATGAAGTGAAAAAGTGCGCATGACAATTGCCTTGGTCACCTGATCAACCAAGATTGTGACGCCGGCAACCAGGACGAGGGTAGTATATTTTCGTTTCAAATTTTGGCAGCCTTCAGTGCTTCTACGCAGCGCGAACAAATGGTCTTGTGCATCTCGTCAGCGCCCACTGAAAGATCATGTATCCAGCAACGTTCGCATTTTTCGCCAGCCGCACGATCGATACGAATCCAAAGATCGGGCATGCTCGTGCTTTGGTAAGCGCCGTCCAATTGTTCACCGGATACTATGGTCACCTCTGAGACAATAAAGATCGTGCGCAGTTCTTCAACCGTTGCCTTCACTGTCTCAAGGAATACTTTTGGCAAACTCAGCGTAACCGCGGCATCAAGCGAGTGGCCGATCATCTTCTGCCCCCTGGCTTCTTCCACGGCCTTGCTCACATCTGCCCTTAGAGCCAGGAGATATTTCCATCTTTCGGCCAGGTTGGCATCCACAAATGACTTCTTTACCTCCGGCAGTGCAGCAAGGTGGACACTGGCTGGCCTTGCGTTCGTTTTTGGCATGTGCGCCCACACATCCTCGGCCGTAAAAACCAGGATGGGCGCCTGGATACGTGTCAGAGTATCGACAATGATATTGAGTGCACTCTGAGCCGAGCGTCTGGCCCTGGATCCTGGCGGCGACGTATAGAGCCTGTCTTTCAAGACATCCAAGTAAAAAGCGCTCAAATCCAATACGCAATAATTGTACAAGCCGTGATACACACTGTGAAACTCATAGGTCTCATAGGCTGCGCGAGATCGCTTCACCAACTCCTGAAGACGCTGAAGGGCAAAGCGATCAATCTCC
>JADFWI010000385.1 GCA_015222985.1 Pseudomonadota bacterium
AGGTTGTCGAAAATCAGCACTGTTCGTGGAACCATGAACCAGGTGTCCGGAACGCTGATCTCATCAGAAAGGTCGTCCGGAATGGACTCGAAAAAAGAAACCACCTCGTATCCGATGTAGCCGACGGCTCCGCCAAAAAAGCGGGGAAGGCCTTCTACCGGAGCCGGCCTGTATTCGGCAAGGAGTGTTTCAAGCAAACGAAGAGGGTCTTTGACGGTTTGCTCTTTAGATCCATTGTTTGTCTCGATACTTGCAAGGGTACCCCTGCTCTTGAACGTAAAAATGGGATCGATGCCCATGAAACTGTAACGACCCCATCTTTCGCCTCCTTCCACGCTTTCGAGCAGGAAGTTATAAGGGCCGGTGTCAAGCTTTCTGAACACACTGATGGGTGTCTCCGTGTCGGCAAGGATCTCTCGATAGACCGGAATCAGGTTTGACGTTTGAGCCAGTCTCACAAACTCATCTTTTGTTGGGTGCATTTCTTCTTCCAATCACAAAAAAAGGCCGTGGGTTGCGGGACCCCACGGCCTTAGAAAAAAACAAAAAAAGCCGTGGGCCTTGAAGTGGCTCACGGCTTTGGCTTAGACTTGTGTCAAAGCTAAACGGGCGGGCACACTCCAAGTGCTGTGCCGCACCACCACCAGTCATGTTTCATCTCTTCTTTCAAGGTCTGAAAAGGTTTCCTTTTTTTAGAACTTTTAATAAAATACCAACCCATAGTCCTCTTGTCAACAAAAATTTTTGACGGTGTCAAAAAACGTAAGCGTTTACAGGTTCAGAGTTCACCGTTCTTTCGTTAGCCCGCCTCCGGCGGGACGGTTTCAGCCGTCCGCCTGCGGGCCGTAGCCTTCGGCGGAGAGCTCGCAGCCAGTGCTTTGGCGAAGTCGGCTCAGATTCTCCTTGAAGCCTGAACCCGTGAACGGTCACCAAAAAACAATGCTTGACAGCAGCGAGGCACTGGGGTATTAATAAAATGATTTCTGGGAGAAAAAACATACTGATGACTAACAATCCGGACAATCCTACACTGTTTGTTTTTTGGCGCTTCTTTTTTGCTTTTAGAAGCGTCCACCTGGATGTCTAACCCAAAAAGTTAAGCACCCCGGGTGGACCGAAAAGCGGTCTGCTCGGGGTTTTTTGTCACCTGAAGCCCTGAGAAACAAGATTCTCTGGGCTTTTTTCTTTGGGAGGTTTAGCCATGATTCTAGTTTTGGAAAACAGCATCACACAAGAGCAGAAGAACCGCATCCTAAGTATACTCCGGGAGGGCGGGTGCATTGTCCGCCAGATGTCAGACGCAGGACAATGTGTCATAGGGGCTACCGGCAATGCTGGTCACGATCCTGGTTTTTTTCAGCAGCTTCCAGGAGTAGCAAAAGTAGTGCCTATTTCCACGTCTTTCAAGCTGGTAAGCCGACAGATGCATCCTGAAGACACTGTGGTCGACGTGGGAGACGTAGCGGTTGGCGGGGAGCGCATCGTGGTCATTGCCGGCCCGTGTGCGGTTGAAAGCAGGGAGCAGGCCCTCACTATTGCCCGCGAGGTCAGAAGGTATGGGGCTGTCCTGTTTCGTGGCGGGGCCTTCAAGCCGAGAAGCTCCCCCTATTCCTTCCAGGGCCTTGGAGAAGAGGGGCTCAAGATCCTTGCCGAGGTTCGGGAGCAAGTTGGTCTCAGGGTTGTTACCGAAATCACGTCACCTGCCCAAGCGGACATGATGATGAAGTACGTGGATGTTGTGCAGGTTGGGGCTCGAAACATGCAAAACTTCGAGCTTTTGAAGTGCCTGGGGCGCCTGGGAAAGCCGGTTGTCTTAAAACGGGGGCTATCGGCCACTATTGAGGAATGGCTTATGTCAGCCGAATACATACTTTCTGAGGGCAATGACAACGTTATCCTTTGCGAACGCGGCATTCGCACGTTTGAACCGTATACGCGAAACACCCTGGACCTGTCCGCCATTCCAGTGATCAAGCAGCTCACACATCTTCCGGTGATCATCGATCCGAGCCATGCCACCGGCATCCGCGAAAAGGTCAGTCCCATGGCACGAGCTGCCATTGCCGCAGGGGCAGATGGCTTGATGATTGAGGTGCACCATGACCCGGACAGGGCGCTTTCTGATGGCGCCCAGAGTCTTTATCCAAAACAGTTCGGGCAGCTGATGCGTAACATTTATGTAATTGCGCCGGTAGTAGGAAAGCAGCTCGATTTTGGCTATCTTGATAAGGCCAGCGCCGTGAATCACCTGGGTAAAACCAAAGGGGGAGGGAGCAAAAACGCTGCCTTCTTGGGCGAGATTGGGACATTCAGCCACAAGGCCTGCACGCAGTATTTTGGAAAAAAGATAACGGCTGTGCCTATGTCTTCATTCAGGGCAATCTTTGAGGCAATCAAGAATGGTGAGACCAAGTTCGGCGTGGTGCCATTGGAAAATTCTCTGGCCGGCAGCATACACGAAAACTACGATCTCCTTCTCGAATATGATTTGAGAATTATCGGAGAGATCACACTTCGCATTGTGCACAACCTGATTGGCCATCCAGGCGCCAAGATAGAAGCCATCAAGCGAGTCTTTTCACACCCCCAGGTTTTCCAGCAATGTCGACAGTTTCTGGACCGCCATCAAGAGTGGGAGATGGTTTCAGCAAAAGACACGGCCACTGCCGTCAAACGCATTAAAGAGGCGGGAAGCCCGACCGATGCTGCCATTGCAGGTAAGGAGGCAGCCAATATTCACGGGATGGAGGTCATCGAGGAGGGAATTGAAACGAACCCGAGAAACTACACCAGATTCGTGATAATAGGCGCCCAGCAACTTGAAAACGGGCCACGGCACAAGTCTTCTCTCATCTACTCAACGGGCAACCGCCCAGGGGCTCTCTATGAAACATTAAAGGTGTTTGCCGACCAGGGCATCAATCTGGTGAAGCTGGAATCGCGCCCAATCCCTGGAAAACCATGGGAGTACATGTTTTATGTAGACCTTGAAGCAGATATTGAGTCAGACTCGTTCAAACCCATACTCAGCGCTCTCGAGGAAAACACGGACTATCTCAGGATACTTGGAAGCTACTAATATATCCCTGTCTCGCCCTCTAGAAATTCGGCTGAACGTAGCGTTCAAGTTCACGGCATGTGCATGCTCAATGCCCGTTAAACAGGTTGAATACTTACCTCCTATTTCAGCCGCAGTGCGTGGATGAATACTTTGTGAACCTCGTCATCCCTCTTCATCGTTTTTGCTATATTTTCAATCTCATACTTTCCAGGAATCATTCCGATGAACTGGAGCATACACTTGCGGCGTACGTCGTGGGCCAGAAAAACGGTGCCCCCGGGGCGAAGATATTTTCGAAGCAGCTTAATGATCGGTTCCATGAACGTGACGTTGTAGATCAATTCCGAGGCGCAGATCACATCATATGTCTCCGTCAGATCCGGGTCATTCCAATCTAGTTTCTTTACGGTGACGGTATCAAGGCCATTATGTTCTACGTTCATGCGCAGCAGTTCAAGGGCATCCTCTTCATATTCGGTGACTGTGATCTTGTAGCCGAAGGCTCCAAGGAATAGGCCTGTAACCCCCATCCCCGCACCAATTTCGAGTATGTCCTTTTCCTTTCCTAAACCAATGCGGATCAAGTGGTCAGCCAATACTACGGATGCTTCCCAGATTTTGACCCAGAACGGGAACTTCCTGATATATTCCTCCCCCTGCTCTTCAAGGTTCTTGATGAACGAGTCCCAGTTCGCTAACCCAAGAAGATCAAGCTTTTTGCCGCCTATAGCGATGGGGATGACTTCAAGTTCATATTTGTCTTTGAGAGGTGTGGTCATAGTTGGAACTTCCCATCAACTCAAATCTTGCATAGTCTCTTTATTCTCAAAGTTAATACAGAAAGGATTTTCCAGTATTTTTCAGGGTGTGATCATCTTGCATGTAATTGGCCTGGCTGCCGTTTCGTTTAATCGCCTCGAAGCCCTCCGGGTCATAGGCCTCAATGCCATATTCAGGGGCCTGTTCAGGGCCTGTCTCCCGGCACAGCGCTATGTGCCTTTCCAGCTTAGCCACCGAAAACGAGATCAGCTCCTTGAGGAACCCAAAGGCGTGTCGCATCTGGTGAAACCCGTATCTCTTCATCATGGCAAAGCCTTTAACGGCATCTTCTTCGGCCTTTTTGTTCGGCTTGTCCTCACTGGTCGTGCACGCGGTCTGAATGGAGGGGATTTCCAGCCTTTTGTTGATCTTTTCCATAAGGAGGTTTGCCATATTGTGTGAGACAAGACCTAGATCCACAGCATAGTTCTTCCGGACGTTGGCAATGGAGGGGAGCCCAGCATGGACGACCATGAGGCCCGGATTCACCAGTTG
>JADFWI010000055.1 GCA_015222985.1 Pseudomonadota bacterium
TTACTGCAGAACGCCACGAAAGGAAGAAAAGAGGTTATGGCCAACGATTTAGACGATTTTGTGCAGGATTTGCAAAACCAGATTTACGATGAAACAAGAGAAGCTTACGGTGATGTAGCCTTCGAGAGGTGGCTTCATCCTATTTATATGGGCACCATTGAAAATCCGGATGGATACGGGCAACTCACCGGATCATGCGGTGATACCATGCAACTTTTCTTGAAATTGCAAAACAACCATGTCACGGAGGCGTCTTTCCAGACGGATGGTTGTGGATCAAGCTCGGTATGCGGTTCATTTGCTGCCGAAATGGCCCTTGGAAAGACTCCTGATGAAATTCTGGAGATCACCGGGGATGTTATTTTGGAAAAATTGGGGGGCCTGCCAAAGGAGGATGAACACTGCGCCTTTCTTGCGGGAGACACCCTTCAGGAGGCCCTGAATGACTATATGGTTAAACAAACACGCCGACGATAGCAGAGCCAACTGCAAATCAAATTAATCTTGTTTTCCTGTCGAAAACGGTTGAACTATTATTTTGAACTAAGAAAGGAGGAGTCTTATGGGCAAGTTTCTTTTTGTTATGACCAGAGGGATTGAAGATCCTACGCGTGTGACTCGAGCCCTTCAACTGGCCAAGGTGGCCAAAGAACAGGACCATGATGTTAATATTTTTTTAACAGATGATGCAGTAGTCATTGCGAAGCCTGGCATGGTCGATCAAGTCAAGGCCCCTACCGGAGACGAGGCCAAACCCTACCTCGACTTTCTAATAGAGAAGGAAGTCCCTATCTACGTCTGAATCCCATGTGCCAAGAATCGTCAGGTTGGCGAGGAAGACGTTTTCAAGACAGCCCAGTTTGCAGGAGCACCCAAGCTGATTTCAATGTCTGAGGGCGCGACTGTGTTTACCTTTTGATTAATTGTTTCCCATACGTTAAAACTGATATTATAGTGTGAGCTACTTTAATTCAAGTCAAATAATGAGGTGCAGAAAGGAGGTGAGAGAGGGGACCTTGGTTTAAGGGAAGCCCTGGCTTCTGAAGAAGCCTGGGGTGTCTGCTAATTTCTAACACAAGGGGGAACAACTATGAAAGACATGGATAGAAGAGAGTTTATGAAGACTGTTGTGATTGGTGGAGCTTCTTTGGGGCTCGGAAGTGCTGTCTTGCACAAACCGCTTGAGTCTCTTGCAAGCGGGAAGTATGACATCGGTCAGTGCAAGAGTGTGAGGATTAAGTGCGTTTCAGAGTTGGGATGGTATGATACAAAAGTGCTTATTGGTCAGATGAAAGCGGCGGGAGGCCCGAAAACCAACCAGTGGGTCATCCCATGGGACCTGGAGAATGCTGCGGGAAGCTGCACCTTGATCGACATGGAAACCCTTGACGGCCGTCATCATAAGTTTCTTTTGGACACTGGGTGGAACACCCAGTACATGGACAAGTGTTTCAAGAGGGAAGGCGTTGATAAGATGCTGCAAAAGGGTGATATAGAATGCCTTGTCATTAGCCATGAGCACCTCGATCATTACTGGGGCCTGGAATCAACCTTGAGGTATAATCCCGAGATTAAAATTTTCATCCCGAGCACATTTTATTCCGAGGGCATGAGTTTTTTGAATGGGACGGATTTTCCCAAGGCCAACGCTAGTAACACTATTCCCCACCGGGGCAAATTGGTTAAGTGTGAACCGGGACATATTAACAAACTATATGATGGCTGCGCGCTCGTGACCTTCGATCTTCCCATCGTGATTCGGGTACGTGGCGAGGAGTCTCTATACTTCAATGTCAAGGATAAAGGCATGGTTTGTGTCACCGGCTGTTGCCACCAGGGTATTTTAACCTTTGCCGACTTTGCCAGGAAAAAGATTGTTGGCGGGGACAAAATGTATGGGGTCTACGGCGGCCTCCACATTGCACCGTTTGGTCCGATTAAGCCGGAAAGGGCGCATCTTATCACGGGAATGGCGAAATACAATTTCGAGAAGGTTGCTTGCAATCACTGCACAGGGCTGAAAGCAGTCGAGAAGATGATAGAACTCGGCTACCCGGTAGTCAGGGGAACAGGAAGCTTCACATCCGTGAGTGATCTTTATGTCGGCGCTGGAGATGAGATTTTCTTCGGTTAGGCAAACCAAGGGGCGGTTCTAAAACCGCCCCAATCTGAACCTTCAGTGTTTCTTCTTACCCCCACATTTTGTCTCGATGTTCAGTAGACCTGTCGATCAAAGAGGACATTTTCCCGATATGGGAATATTGTCAATGTCCTTTACAATCTTCCTCAACGTCTCAGCCACTACGCGTAGAA